>JBEIFO010000084.1:0-7741 GCA_040382375.1 Crocinitomicaceae bacterium | reverse complement strand
GCTCCTGGATTTTGAACAGTCACCGGAGTGCTTGCAATGTTATCATACAATTCGGTATCACTCGAAGATCCACCACAATTCGCATTGGCCTGCATACCCGAAAGCGTTAACGTGAATTGAGTGTCTTGGGTTGGCGCAGGAACGGTTGCCGTAATAATACCTGAAGCTGGAACAACCCCTGAAGCAACAGTGATTACCGGTCCAGCAGGAACAGCAGTCCACGTATAATTCACATTCATAGGCAGTGGAGTCAAGCTAGAGACTGGTAAATTCAAAGCAACGTTAGTAGTAGAGCAACAAGCAGGATTAAATCCAAAAGTCTGCCCACAAACTCCATCTGCAATTGGAGTTGGGGCTGATGGTGCGAAAGTAATTGTTGTTGGCGCGCCCATTCCATTTACGCCAGTAATAGTCAATGTTGTTGTGGGTAAAATAGTACCGAAATCTGTTGTGTAGCAATCTTGCACGCGCAAGGTCCACGGACCTTGAGTAGCGTCGCAACCGTTAAAGACCGACCAGTTAATTGGGGTTCCCGCTCCAAGACCATAAGCTCCATAATTACCAGTCATATTACCCCCTGCACCGCAGATATTAAAGCTAGTTGAAGACTGATTCGTAAAACATAAATTCGAAAAATTATCGAGGCCATTGCAATTAATAGCTTGGCCCATAGAACTGCTATAAGGACTAAGCACTGCCGTTGGACTTCCGCAAGAAGCTGGGCCAATCAAAGCAAAAGTCATATCACTATTGAACGTGTGATTCCCCGTGATACAAATACTAATGTTGGTTGAAGGTCCAACGATTACGGGTGATGATAAATCCGCAGGAGAATTATAATAAGGAGTTGCTGAACCCAAATTCACCAGACCAGTCAAACTCAACGATCCTCCACAACCCGGAGGAATAGGCGATACATCAACAGATGTTGGAGCGTCAATTTGTGAAACCCAAGCCACATCTGAACCCATGAATGTATTGAATGCATCGGTGATAACAACCCGATAACCACCAGGACCTACGCCTGTTAAGTTTTGTGGACTTACCACCAAAGGAGCAGAGAAGAAAAAGTCCCAGGTGTTGGTGAAGGGATTAAAATATTGCCAGGTGTAATTGTAAATACCTACCAAGCTCGTTGGCGATGTTGCTATTAAATCAGCTGTGCTTCCCGCGCAAACAAAAAACACGGAATCGTTCGGTTGTCCATTGGTGTAGCTCGTTGGAGCAGATCCGGCACAAGTTGGACACGAAAAAATTTGAGCGTTCACACAAATTGAAAAACACGAAAAAACTAGGAACAAATAAAGTGTTCTCATAAAAAGAGCTTTGAAAAATTATTGATTAATCAGGTGGAAATAACGGAGAAAATCCATGGGTTCCACAATAATATTTTGATTCGCTTCGCGAATTTCTATTTGAGAAACTTCCATTGCGCCGAAGACTTTCATCCATACTCCCCAATGCACGCCTTCAACGAACTTTAATGTCAATTCGTTTCCATTTGCTTGAACTTGGAAATATTTCGGGTTGTTTTGGACATAATTCAAAAGCCCTTCAACATTGGCGTTCGAGCCGGTTGTTAATTGAAACTTCACAGGGTGAAATCCCTCTTCCACAACAGTAAAATTCGTGGTTGAACTAAATGTCACTTGCGCATTTTGCGCGAATGCCTGAGCACCGCATATGATAACGAACATTAAAAATGCAAAGAGTTTTTTCATTTTAATCGGATTTAGCGTATGCAATATAAGACTGAAAAGGGTTTCATATAGTTGCCCTCTTCCTCATTTTTTTGCCTTCAAACAAATATTTCTATTTCCATATTTTGAAAAGTACCTTTGCGGCGCAAATGAACTTTAGCCGTCATCTACAAAAAACCGTCTTTCGAGCCGTTCAACAAGCGGCACTGGAGCAGAATGCTGAGGCATTTGTGATTGGCGGATATGTGCGTGACCTTATGCTCAAACGTCTGAACAAGGACATTGACATTGTGACAAGCGGAGATGGACCCGCACTAGCCAATAGAACTGCAGAGTTACTCAATGTCAAACGTGTTTCAATCTTCGCGAATTTCGGAACAGCTCATTTCATCTACAAGGGAAGCGAGGTTGAATTCGTTTCCGCAAGAAAAGAATCGTATCGTTTAACAAGCCGAAAACCCGATGTCGAAAAAGGAAGTCTGGAAGACGACCAAATGCGGAGAGACTTCACTGTTAACGCCATGGCGCTTTCTCTTCAGAAAGAATCATTCGGAGAACTTGTTGATCCCTTCAACGGATTACTCGATCTCAAAAATAAAATTCTTCGCACGCCATTAGAACCCGCCATAACATACAGCGACGACCCTTTGCGCATGATGCGCGCCATTCGTTTCGCGGCGCAACTTAACTTCTCCATAGAAGAAAAAAGTCTGCAGGCCATTAAAGAAAATGCAGCTCGATTAGAGATAGTGAGCGTTGAAAGAACAATGGTTGAATTCAACAAGATACTTCTTTCCAAGAAACCTTCTGTTGGATTAAAACTTCTCTTCGATACAGATTTGCTTCATCAGTTTTTTCCTGAAATGGTCAAACTTCATGGTGTGGAGAAAAGAAATAATTACGCCCATAAAGACAATTTCTATCACACCCTTGAAGTGGTAGATAATCTTCGCGCCAACACCAACAACCTTTGGCTCTTGTGGGGCGCCGTGCTTCACGACATTGCCAAGCCGCACACCAAGCGATTTGAAGAAGGAATAGGATGGACTTTCCACGGGCACGAAGATGTTGGCGCACGCTGGGTTCCGAAGATTTTTCAACGACTGAAGCTTCCGCTCGATCATCAAATGAAATTCGTGCAAAAGCTCGTGGCATTGCACCTTCGTCCAATTGCATTAACGAAAGATGAAATTTCAGATTCAGCGGTTCGCAGATTGTTGTTTGAAGCAGGTGACGACATCGATGATTTAATGCTCCTTTGTCAAGCCGACATTACTTCGAAAAACGAAACGAAAGTCAAGCGCTATCTTTCGAATTACGAAAAAGTAAAGTTGAAATTAGTTGAGCTTGAAGAGAAAGACCGTGTTCGAAATTTCCAGCCCCCTGTGAGTGGCGAATTGGTAATGGAAACATTCAATCTACAGCCGTGTAAAGAAGTTGGGGAAATAAAAAACGCCATTAAAGACGCTATTCTCGACGGGAAAATTCAGAACAATTTTGAAGAGGCATTTGCTCACATGATTGAACTCGGAAAAGCACTGAATCTAGCTCCGAAGAACTAACGAATCAACAACAGTTTTCCTAACTCTACTTTCGTTTTAAACACACCAAAGGCGACGGTCGCTGTCTCCCCTATTACTTCCAAAATCTCTCCTACTTGTTGCGTTTTTTCGAGACGAACGGTTGCTCCGGGAATCATCTTCTTTCGATCTTGAATTACTTTTTCTTTCTTCTCTGTCTTCACTTTCGATTCCGTCTGAACTTTTTTCTTTTTTCGAGCTTCGTCGCGCGTAGTTTTTTCAACCGCAACAAACTTTTTCAACTCTTCTAAAACATCTTTGTTCTTCGCTCGAAGATTGAATTTCTCTACCAGCTGATCGGCCTTCTTTCCTAAAATAATATACTTGTTATTTCTTTCGGAAGTCACATGCTGCTTGTCTAATTTATCTTGAAGCTTTTCTAATTTAGATTGAAAAGATTGTTCCTCTTTTCTTGCGCTCACCTCTCGTTTATTCGCTTCAGATATCCCTTGCTCCAATTCAGATTTCTGTCTTTGTAAATCTGAAAGCAAACCGTCCATTTCAATTTTCTGCTTGCTCAATTTCTTCTTCGCGCGATCCAATAAATCTTCCGGAATTCCATTCATCTTCGCCACCTCGAAGGTGAACGAAGATCCCGGCTCACCAACGCTTAAGATGTAAGTCGGTTCAAGCGTTTCCGTATTGAAAAGCATACATCCATTCACCGCATTGCGCAGTTGCGACGCTTTAATTTTAATGGGCGAAAAGTGCGTAGTAATAACACCAAAAGACTTCCGCGCATATAACTCTTCGAAAAAAACTTCGGCCAAAGCACCACCCAATTCTGGGTCTGATCCTGTTCCGAATTCATCTAACAAAATGAGAGATCTTCTATTCGCAGAATCCAAAAAGAATTTCATGCGCTTCAAGCGATACGAATAGGTTGAAAGCTGATTCTCGATACTTTGATTGTCGCCAATATCTGTGAGTATGCAATCGAATCGACTCAAGACACTCGACTCATCTGCGGGAACAAGCAATGCGCATTCCCACATCAATTGAATGAGTCCAACAGTCTTTAACGTTATACTTTTCCCTCCGGCATTCGGACCGGAAATAACCATCATGCGCTGCTGCGCATTCAATTCCAACGATTGCGGAATGGTCTTTTTTCCGCGCTCTGCATTTTTTAAAAGCAAGAGCGGATGAAAAGCCTTGTTCAACTTCACCGTTGGCTCTGAAACAAACTGAACTTTCTGGGCATTCATAAGAATAGCCAACCGAACACGCGCTTGAATATTATCGAGTTGAAGAAGGGTATCTAATACTGACTTCAACATAACCGCATGTCCGGAAAGATAACGTGTAAGTCGTTGAAGAATCTTACGAATCTCAGCTCGCTCGTCGCCGAACAACATTTCCAACTGAGAATTCAAAAGCGTATTCACTCCAGGTTCTATGTAGGTTAAAACGCCTGTTTTGCTTGTCCCTAAAACATTTCCGGGAACTTTTCGCTTGTATGCGCTTAAAACACTCAAAACCCTTCGGTCTAACAAATAAGACTCACCCGTATCGCCGAGAAATCCCTTGCCTTGACAGTCTTTCATGACCCGCATGAAGTTCTTCGAAATTTCTCTGCGCGTGGAAACAATTTCCTGACGAATAACAGAGAGCTCATGTGAAGCTTCGTCGCGAACGAGCCACTTGGCATCGAAGATTTTCAGAATTTCAATTTCTATCTCGTCTGTGTATTCGCAACTCTGAATTAATTCGTTCAATCGTGGAACCGAAAAGCGTATTTCTTCGGGAATGTTCTTCAATAAACCAATGATGCGAATACCCTGAAGAATTTTAGCGAAACTTTCTTCTGCGAGCACTGCATCTTTCACACGAAGCAATTTCAACTCTTCACCAAACTCTTTGAAGTCCAATACTGGAATAGCAATCTCGTTTTGCAAAAGGGTCTTGAGCTCGTGTGTGATCTCGAGGGTCCATTTCCATAAATCGAAATTTCCATAAGGTGAAAGTTCCAACAAAGCAGCAGCAGCCGTTGGCTGTTTCGCGAAGGAAGACAGCACATTACGAATCTCTTGAAATTCAAGGTCTGTAACCAGTTGCTCGTTGAAATATCTCATGGGTGGCTAAAATAACACCGTCCTGTGTGAAACATGCTGAAAAAGGCAGCAATGATTCAAACAATATCACGAAATTAGTTTCATGAAAAAGGTGTTTAATTTCTTCAAGAATCGCTACTTGCTCACAATAGCCCTATTTGTCGTTTACAATCTTTTCATTAACAACATTGACATTCCTTTTATCATCTCTTCTCGTTGGGAGCTGCACAAATTACGTGAGCAGGCATTGCAACTTGAAAAAGACAACCAACGCGCGAAAGAGCAGCTGCAGGCAATTAATTCAAAAAGTTTCGAACTCGAAAAATTAGCTCGTGAAGAATATTTTATGAAGAAGCCGAACGAAGACGTGTACGTCTTCAAAATAAAAAATTAAATCTCTTCAGAGATTCGAACGGCGCGAGGCCCGAGTTCTACCACTTCCAAATTCGTGATTTTTCCTTTTTGAATTTGAAAACGCATTAACGTACGCACCTTGTGAAAGCCATGCGTACCAGCGGCTCCCGGATTTAGATGAAGATTTCCTTGTCTCTGATTTTTTCCAGCTAAGCAAATGTGCGAGTGCCCGCAAATGAACACATCTACTTTCTCTTCTTGAATTATTTCCGAAACTCGCGCAGGATAAGACGGCGGCCTTCCTCCAATGTGAGTCATGAAAACGCGCACTCCTTCCACATCGAAAATCAAGTCTTCTTTCGTCATTGAACGAACGCGCGCATCGTCGATATTTCCATATACAATTCGAGTGACTTTACCCATGGATTCCAATCGAGTCACTATCTCTTCCGATCCAATGTCTCCCGCATGCCAAATCTCATCGGCATTTCGGCAGTGTTCTTGTAATCGGTCATCAAAGTAACCGTGCGTGTCGGAAAGTAAAACAATTTGCATTGTTCAAAAATAATTCGAACCAACTGTGGTTATCACATTAATTCAAAGAATTTCGTATCAACGAATCGCACTGCAAAAAATAACTATGAATAGAACGCTTACCTCGCTTATTTCTTTCTCGATTTTATTACTAATGAACTCTTGCTTGGCGCAACCGCACAAGGAATATAGCATTAAGAATAAGCGTGCAATTTCGAAATACGAAGAGGCCATTACGGCTTATGGTCAATACAATTCGAGCCTTGCTCTGGTCATTTTAGAGGATCTAATTGACAATGAAGATGAATTTGCAGAAGCGTATTTTCTGATGGGACAGATATACACTGAACAAGACAACAAGCGAAAAGCCATTTCAGCATTGGAAAAAGGGTTGGCCATAAACGCTACAATATTCCCCATGGGATATTATATGCTTGGCGAAAGCTACTTCAGTCTTGCAGAGTATGAAAAAGCAGAGCAAGCCATAACGACATTCACGAGAATGCCTAAGGATAATCCCAACGTCCATTACAGGGCACAATTAATACTCGAAAGCTGCGTATTCGCCAAGCAAAGCATGAAGTATCCCGTACCCTTTAACCCCATAAACCTCGGCACTAAAATAAATACAGAGAACGACGAATATTTCCCATGTATTACGGCAGACACAAAAACACTGCTCTTCACCCGATTGTTAAAAGACAAGCTTGCTTTCGAAGGAACACATGAAGACTTTTACATAACAGAAAGAACAGAAGTGAAAAATTTCAATGAAGGATGGGGACAGGCTTTGCCCATTCCTTCTATAAATACACTCTACAATGAAGGCGCTCCAACGCTAAGCGCCGACGGGCAAACAATAGTATTCACAGCATGTGAACTTCCCGGTTATGAATACGGAGAGACTCGCACTGGTCTTGGCAGCTGCGATTTATTTTATTCTTTCCGAACCAAGTCGGGTTGGACACCGTCCGAAAATTTCGGCCCAGGAATAAATTCAAAAAACTGGGAAACGCAACCAAGCCTAACCGCCGATGGTAACACGCTTTATTTCGTGCGAGGAAAAAAAGGAAAGGGTGGTAAAATTGAAAATCAGAATATCTACTTCAGCTATCTCATGGATGACGGATACTGGAGTGAGCCTTCTGAGATTCCAGGATTTGTAAATACTAAAGGAAGAGAGGAAAGCGTCTTTATTCACCCCGATGGACAGACCATGTACTTCTCTTCAGATGGACACGCGGGCATGGGTGGGCTCGATATTTTTGTTTCACACATGCAGTCCAATGGTGACTGGGGAAGACCTGAAAATCTCGGATACCCCATCAACACATCTGCCAATGAGAACTCCATTCAAGTGACTGCACAAGGAGATATAGCTTTAATGGCGAGTAACCGTGAAGGTGGAAATGGAGGGCTAGATCTTTATTCCTTTGAACTTCCTGAAAACGTAAGACCGCGTTTCGTGAATTATGTTGAAGGATACGTTTATGACAGCAATACAAAAGCTCCTTTGGAT
>JBEIFO010000083.1:0-7744 GCA_040382375.1 Crocinitomicaceae bacterium | reverse complement strand
GCGGTGAAAACCATCCACAACAAATACAAGCCAATAATGTAGGTGAAAGGATGTTTGAATATTCTTCGGTCTACGCTTTTTCCGGAAATGATCTTGAAAATCATCAAAAGTAAAAGAGCCGCTATGATGGGTTCAGTAGGCAGGTACATGCCAATGTGAGCCACTTCCATTTCCTCAAGATTAATACTCAAAGGAGTGGCCATTATGCTGAAGAACCACACCCATTCGATTTTGTGAATGGCCAACCACAAAGCGAATAGCGCAGCAGGAAGGATAAAGAGTAGGTAGAATTCAAAGGCAACAGCAAGGCCCTGTGTAACGGCGAAAAAACCACCCCAAAAAAGAATGGGGTTCTTTTTTATAAATGCTGTGAAGGAATTCACTGCTTACGCCTTTTTCAACTTTTCAATGTTGTCGCGAACTAAAATCACCACCACGCCGAAGACGAAGGTAGCCATGGCACTCACCACAACAATGAGCCATCGAATAGGGTATGACTTTTTATCGGCAGCCGCGGCCTTGTCTACCACGAGGTGAGAAGAGATGTCAGACTCAACGTCAATCTTCATCAAATCATAACGCTTTCTAAGAATCTGCATTTTCTCATATCCGCCGTCAATTTCGCTTTCAATTTTCTTGTAACGTGTTCCGTATTTAGAAAGAAAATCCATTTGTACTTTGATTTCCTGCGCGCGATCAGGGTGTCCTTCCACAATGGCGGTTCCGTACTGTTCTGTTAAATAGGCAATCTGGTCTTTGTAGCTGTAAACGCCTTTCTCTTGAAGATACTGCATGGAGTCTTCAAGAATTTTTATTTCGGTTTGAAGTGTCTCTAACGAGGATTTAGCATACAAGAATGCCGACATAGCGCGGTCGCTGCGCATTTGGTTGCTCACCGAGTCGGTAAGTTGCGCAATGTCATTGGCAATGTCTCTAGCGCGCTCCGGCGAGGCATCTAGCACCGTAATTTCAATAGATCCAAATCGAGTTAAGTCAGCAGAAACGTTTTCGTTGTATTCTTTTCCGATTAAAGTGTTCGCTCCGCGGTCTGTTTTGGCAATATCGTAAACTTCCCAAAGGTTATACTTCTCTATAATTCTTCCTCGAACTTGATCCGAGTTAATAATCTGCATTAAACGCTCTGCGTCTTCTTCCTCGCCGTAGGCAAGAACGTCAGATTTCTTAACATCTTCTAAAAGTTGCTCCCCGAAGCTGTGCTGCTGCGAAGCGAAAAGCACAACCGTGCTTTTGTATTTTTCTGTAATCAGAAAGGAAGCTGCTGCCGCAATTATTGCTGCTGCTGCTGTTACGAGGAACAGGTGTTTTCTCCACTTGAAGACAACGACTAATAGATTAGACGAATTCAGAGATTCTTCAGAATTATTTCCTTGGTTATTCATGCTTTGGTCAATGATGGTGCAAAAGTAAGGTCTTTTGAAGGCGGTTTGAACTGCTTAAAGGAGTTTGGTCGGAAATATTGCCCTAGCGCTATTTTCGAGGTGTTAAATAAAAAATGGCAGATTAAGACATTTTTCAGTGAAAAATTCGAGTTCCTGTATTACTTTTGCGCCCGAAATTCAAACTGAATACATCTTTCTATGTCAACTCAAAATGGTAAAGTAGTTCAAATTATTGGCCCGGTGGTAGATATCTCTTTCCCTGCTGGTCAAAAGCTTCCTAACATCCTAGATGCCCTTGCTATCAAGCGTTCTGGCGCAGATGATCTAATCCTCGAGTGTCAAAAGCACGTGGGTGAAGATACAGTTCGTGCTATCGCAATGGATGCAACTGAAGGTCTTCAGAGAGGTACTGAGGTTGTGGCTCTTGGCCGCACCATCACCATGCCAACTGGAGAACAAATCAAGGGTCGTTTGTTCAACGTAGTTGGAAAAGCGATTGATGGTATCGGAGAAGTGAGCAACGAAAATGGTAATTCCATTCACCGTGCCGCTCCTCGTTACGAAGATTTGTCTACCGCTACTGAAATCCTTTTAACAGGTATTAAGGTAATTGACTTGATTGAGCCATACTCAAAGGGTGGTAAAATTGGATTGTTCGGTGGTGCCGGAGTAGGTAAGACCGTATTGATCATGGAGTTGATCAACAACATCGCGAAAGCATACACAGGTCTTTCTGTATTTGCTGGTGTTGGTGAGCGTACTCGTGAAGGAAATGACTTGTTGCGCGAGATGATCGAATCTGGCGTTATTAAATATGGCGATGCATTCGTGCACGAAATGGAACAAGGCGGATGGGACGTATCTAAAGTAGATATGAAAGCTCTTGCTGAAAGCCAAGCAACATTGGTGTTCGGACAAATGAATGAGCCTCCTGGAGCACGTGCGCGTGTGGCATTGAGCGGTCTTTCAGTTGCTGAATACTTCCGTGATGGAGATGCGGAGTCAGGTGGACGTGATATCCTTTTCTTCATTGACAACATCTTCCGTTTCACACAAGCAGGTTCTGAGGTGTCGGCTCTTTTAGGTCGTATGCCATCAGCAGTAGGTTACCAACCAACATTGGCTTCTGAAATGGGAGCTATGCAAGAGCGTATTACTTCAACGAAAAGAGGTTCTATTACCTCTGTTCAAGCGGTTTACGTTCCTGCAGATGACTTGACTGACCCTGCGCCAGCAACTACATTCGCTCACTTAGATGCTACTACAGTATTAAGCCGTAAGATTGCCGAGTTAGGTATCTATCCTGCGGTAGATCCATTGGATTCTACTTCTCGAATCTTAACTCCAACTATCGTTGGTGACGAGCACTACACTTGCGCTCAACGTGTGAAAGGAATTCTACAACGCTACAAAGAATTACAAGATATCATTGCGATCTTGGGTATGGACGAATTATCTGAAGACGATAAATTGGCTGTATACCGCGCTCGTAAAGTGCAGCGTTTCTTGTCTCAGCCATTCCACGTGGCAGAGCAATTTACCGGTATCCCAGGGGTATTGGTTCCAATTGAAGAAACAATCAAAGGTTTCAACATGATCCTAGACGGAGAGTGTGACGAGTTTCCAGAAGCTGCCTTCAACTTGAAAGGTACCATCGAAGAAGCTATTGAAGCTGGTAAGAAAATGTTGGCTGAATCACAGAACTAAGAGCAATTATGCGCGTTGAAATAATTACCCCAGAAACCGTCCTCTTCCAAGGAGAAGCAGAATATGTTTTCCTTCCTGGAAGTTCAGGTGGATTGGGAATCTTGAACAATCACGCCCCCCTTATTTCGTCATTGAAAAAAGGAAACGTGCGAGTGAAAGATGCTCAAGGCAAAGAATTGACTTTTGATGTGCTTGGCGGTACCGTTGAGGTATTGAACAACCAAGTAATGGTTTTAGCTGAATAATACTTCCTCAACGGAAGAACAATCTATCGTTATGAATATTGAACAACTTAACACCGGCTCTCTTACAGGAGAGTTGAAGGTGACTCTTGACCCTATTGATTACAACGAGACTTACGAAACGGCCTTAAAGACCTACCGTAAGCGTGTTGATTTACCTGGGTTTCGCAAAGGTGCAGTTCCTGCCTCTTTAGTGAAACAACGTTTCGGAAAATCATTATTGGTCGACGAAATAAATAAAATGCTGCAAGATGCTATCGGAAATTATGTTTCTGAAAACAAACTTGAATTATTAGGTAGTCCAATTCCAAAGGAAGGCGATGATGTTGGAGATTGGGACAACCCATCAACATTTACTTTCACTTACGAAATTGGATATGCTCCAACATTCGATTTGAATTTAGACAAATCAAAAACGTTTACGAAGCTTGAGGTAGATGTGAGCGAAGAGCTAATCTCTCGTCAAATGAAGGAATATGCTCGTCGTCACGGTCAATTGTCTAAGCCAGAAGTTACAGAGTCAGAAGACATGATCATGGCTGAAATTGCCGAGTTGAATGAAGACGGTTCTGTGAAAGAAGGCGGTGTTTCAAACAAGTCTTCAATTTTCTTAGAATACATCAAAGACGAAGCAACGAAAGCGTTGTTCGTAGGGAAGAATATTGGTGAGACAGCTGTGGTTGATCCATTCTTATTGAATGCCGATCACGAAGATCTTTCTCGCATGTTGGGTGTTACGCACCACGACCTTCACCACCTCGATTCGAAATTCCAAGTGATCATCTCTGAGATTATGCGCATGCAACCCGCAGAGTTGAATCAGGAATTGTTCGACAAGCTATTCGCTCCGGGCACTGTAACATCTGAAGATGAAATGAAAGCGCGCGTAACGGCTGACTTAGTTGCTATGTTCGAAAAAGATTCAGAGTGGATGTTCAAGCGTGACTTCGCGAAGGATATCGTTGATATGGTTTCTATTGAATTACCAGACGAGTTCTTGAAGCGTTTCATTCTAATGACCAACGAGAAGCCAATTGAAATGGCTCAGTTGGAAATGGAATACCCAGGCTATGCAAACGGATTGAAGTGGCAGTTGATTGAAAATAAAATCATCAAGGAAAACGAAATCAAAGTTTCTGTCGATGATGCTATGGATTATGTGAAAGCTTCCTTAGTAGATCGTTTCAAGTCATACGGCATGCCTGTAGACGAAGAGCGTCTAGATCAATTAGCGAAGCAAACTCTTGCGAAGCAAGAAGAAGCAAAGAATGTTTATGACATGTTGTATGAAGACGGAGTAATGAAAGTTGTTCAAGCGAATTGTTCTTTGAAAATTGAACGTTTGCCTTACGAAGATTTCAAACACCGCGCTCAGCACTAAATAGAAATTGTAGAAAAAGAAAAACCTCGGAAATCCCGAGGTTTTTTTATGTCTAAATTGTTAAATAATTAATTCGGAATCAAAGAAATCTTTTCAAGAATTTCTGAAATCTCACGCTTCGCAGAGGCAATCTTTTTCTCAATCTCTTTGCGCATCCCTTCAGCACCTTTACCGGTGAAGATGCCCATGTTGTTTTCGTAAGATTTGATATCGCCTTTTAGCTTATCTACTTTATCGCGCAAAATCATTTTTTCTCTGCTCAACCCTTTATCACCGGTAGACTTAATAGTTTCAATGCGCGATTTGTAACGGGTCATATCTGCTTCTTTGCGATCAGCATTTAGTTTGCCATATTTATCATCGAATGCAGCCTTGTGACGCGCTTGCATTTTCGCATAGTGCTCACGCGGAACATGTCCGAGTGCCTGCCAGCGTTCATTGAATAAACGAAGCATGGACAAGTCTTCGTTGTTGTTTCCAGAAAGCGGAGTATTTTCAATTTCAGTAAGCAACGCTTCTTTTAATTTTAAATTCTCTTCTTGAAGTCCCGTTAACTCACCGAAGTGTTCTTTCTTTCTTTGGAAGAATAGATCACAAGAAGAGCGGAAACGCTGCCATAATTTTTGTTCCTCTTTCGGATCTGCACCACCAACCTGTTTCCACTTGTCTTGAAGCTTTTTAATTCCTTCAGTGGCTAATTTCCAGTCGCTGCTGTCTTGAAGAGTTTTAGCTTCGTTGATGATTGTCTCCTTAGCTTTTTTATTCTTTTCGTAAACCTCTTTACGAGATTCAAAATATGTTCCGCGCTTAGTGAAAAACAAATCACATAAACCACGGAACTCTTGCCAAATTTCTTCGTTCTCTTTTTTCTTTACCCAACCAATGGTTTTCCATTCTTCTTGAAGTTTCAAAACTTCTTCGGTCCATTTGTTCCAGCTGTTGCCCTGAGAAAGATCCAATTCAAGAATCTCTTTCATGCGCTGAATAAGAAGTGTTTTCTTCGATAAATTTTCGTTGCTGCTCGCGCTTAGCGCATCGTAATGAGCCTGCACGCGTTCTTGCTCAACACGCAATACACCAAAGAAATCATCGCCCATTTGCTGGAAGGTTTCTTTGGGAGAAGGACCAATGAGCATCCACTCACGCTGAAGTCTTCGAACTTCAACTTCCAATTCATTAATAGACTCAATAGCCGAAAGTCCTTTCGCTAATTCCATCAACTCTTCCTTCAACTTGTGATTTACTTTTAAATCGTTCGCCTGAAGTTCTTTGTAGATATTGATATGATAGAAAAAGTCTTGATTCGATTTGTGCCAACGATCAATTAACGCAGGATATTTATCTCCAGGAACATCACCTGTATTGTCCCAATATTCTTTTATTTCTTTTTGAAGAGAAAAAGCTTTTCCAATATTTTCTTCGTTCTTAGTAAGTCGCTCCATGCGATCACACAAGTCAGATTTTATTTCGAAATTACGCGAACGCTCTTGTGCAAGCGCTTTGCCAGCTACTTGAATTTTGTCTTCGTATTCTTTCAGTAATTCTTGAAGTGTCCCTTCCAATTCATGAGGAGCGTATACAAAATCAGCTTCTGCACCTTCTACATTTTCAGATTTGAAATGCTCCCATTGCAATTGGCGCTCTTTTACGCTTTCAGCTTTCCAGTTACTGCGAATGTTTTTTACTTGATCACGCACCAACATAATATCTTCGGCTTGAAGTAAGTCGCGCAACTGGCCTATTAATTCCTCTTTCATTTTTCTATCTTCGATTCTCTCACAAATTTAACAAAGAAATTTCATAATTCCTTTGAACATTTCACACCAAATAAAGTATTCTTTCTAATTTCGAAAAATGCAAAACGAAGCGCCAATAGATCTAGCGAAATGCCGATTGAAAATTCAACGGTATTGCGACAAGGCGGAACGCGCGCCCTTCGATGTAGAAAAGAAATTAATTCAATACGGAGTGTGGTCACAAGACCGACAAGAACTCATGTCGGAATTAATTACACTGAATTTATTAAGCGAATCGCGCTTCGCTTCAGCGTTTGCTCACGATCATTTCGAATTTCGAAAATGGAGCAAGCGGAAAATTGAGTTGCATCTAAAAGCAAAACGAGTTTCTCCCCGAAACATTCAAGATGCGATTCGAAATCTTCCGAGTGAGGCAGACTCGCTTCAGATACGAGCGCTACTTCCTGCCCTTCAAAAGAAATATGAAAAGAAAGGAAGGTTGAAAAATCAATATGCCGCGAAAGCCCTCATTCGTAAAGGTTTTCAGACAGAGGAAGTCTTTAAGGTTCTTCGTGAAATGAGTGAAGATATTGACACGTTTTTAGATTAATTGACGTACTTTTGCGCTATAAAATTTCATTCCAGATGGCGATAACAATTGACGCGATCAACGAACTGAAAGAGCGCACGAGAGCGCTCGGGAGGTATCTTTGACGTGGAGGTAAAACTCCTCCAAATTCGTGAAGACGAAAAACTAACACAAGACCCCGACTTTTGGAACGATCCGAAAAAGGCCGAGGCAACCATGAAGCAAATTCGCAATAAAAAATTGTGGACAGATGCTTATCAGAAATGTCAATCTTCGGTTGACGACGCGCAAGTGCTTTATGAATTTTTCAAAGAAGGCGAAGTAGACGAGTCTGAGCTCGATGAGCAATACAAACTTGCGTCTGCAGAACTCGAAGAGCTTGAGTTTAAAAACATGCTTTCTGCTGAAGAAGACAATCTAAGCGCTGTTCTTCAAATTACTGCGGGGGCAGGTGGTACAGAGAGTTGCGACTGGGCAAGTATGCTCATGCGTATGTACATCATGTGGGGCGAAAAGAGCGGACATAAAGTTAAAGAACTCGACCTTCAAGAAGGAGATGTTGCAGGAGTAAAACAATGCACGCTCGAATTCGAAGGCCCTTTTGCATTTGGTATGTTGAAGGGTGAAAACGGGGTGCATCGCTTAGTGCGTATTTCTCCGTTCGACTCGAACGCAAAACGTCACACTTC
>JBEIFO010000082.1:0-7774 GCA_040382375.1 Crocinitomicaceae bacterium | reverse complement strand
CCCAAAAGCGCTCCTAGCTTGGATATGACGCCTATGGTTGACCTTGGTTTCTTGTTGGTAACGTTCTTTATTCTCACTGCGAAATTCCGTCCGAATGAACCTGTAATTGTAGACGTTCCTGCTGCAACATCTGAATTGTTGTTACCAGAGAAGGTTATGCAAATTACGGTTGATGAAAAGGGAAGAGTTTTCTTCGACCTGGCCGGAAAGGACATTCGCAGAGAAATGTTATCACGAATGGTTCAAAGACATCCGGAATTAAAACTTACCGAAGACGAAGCGCGTAAATTCGCTTTACTAGGTATGTGCGGAATGCCTTTGAACAACCTAAGTCAATACTTAAGTGCCGACGAAAAGACAAGAGCAGCATTTGACGAGCAAACCAAAGGGATTCCTACCGATTCCATTAATGGTGAATTGGGAGATTGGATCCAGAGTGGTTACGAAGCCTTTATGGATGATGCAGCTAAACATGGTTTAGAGCCGAAAGACATCAAAGGTGATAAAGCGTTGCGTTATGCAATTAAAGCTGACGGAACCACGGAATACGAGAAGGTAGAGGAAGTTATTGACGTGTTCCGCGAAAAGAGTATTTTCCAATTTAATATGGTGACTACTTTGGAATCTGGTTCCAAATAATGCAACCGCATAGAATAAACATGTTATGGCAGAAATAATAGAAGGTGGTGGAGGCCACGAAAAAGGCGGGAAAAAGAGACCCAAAAAGAACCCGGTTCGCATGGACATGACGCCCATGGTTGACTTGGCGTTCCTTCTTTTAACCTTCTTCATTTTGGCAACCTCACTGAGCAAACCAAAAACACTAGAGATTGTCTATCCGAAAGATGTTGAGAATCCAGAGGATCAAACGAAATTGGATGACGATTTAGCTACGACAATAATTGTGGGTGAAACTGACGACCAAATTTTCTACTATCATGGAAAATTTAGAAAGGACACCACGAAATTGGAGCCGTCAGATTTTTCTAAAGATGGCTTACGCGTCATGCTACTTGAAAGAAACAAACGAGTAGTAGAACAAGTGAATTCTTTGAAAGATCAACAAAGAGAAGAATTGAAAAAGAGTAACACACGCGAAGATGACGAAAAAATAAATCTCCGTTTCAAGGAGCTTATTGCAGAAGCTTCGAACGATTCTCTTGCTCCATTCGTTATTGTGAAAACAATGCCTACAACCAAATGGAAGAACGTTGTGAATGCGATTGACGAATTGAATATTACAAGTGTGAAGAAGCGGGCCATTATGGACATGGAAGCGCGTGAAGCATTACTTTTCCTTTCACCAGAAAAAGTAGCGGAATTAAAATTGAAATGAACGATTGATGTGTAGTCCTGTACTGCACATTATAAAAGTAAACCATTATGTCAGCAGTAACTGATTTTCTTAGCAACCACTCAGACTTGGTGGCTGTAGCTACAGCAGCAGCTGTGGTTACATTCCTTGGTTTTGAAGCGGGCTGGAATAGCATTATGGCATCGGATCGTAATGAGCAGGTATTTGAAAACAAAAACAAGGCTTATGGAGCGTATAGAATTCGCTCTATGTACGGAAGCGTATTGGCTATTGCAGTGTTTTCGGGTATTTTCTTAGTATCTGGTGCGTTAATCACGCCAGTCATTTTAGCCAAAGGCGAAAAGAAGGAAAAAGATGTGAAGGTGGAAATGAACGCAGAAATGATTGCGCCGCCACCAACGGATCCAAACGAGCCGCCACCACCGCCACCGCCACCGCCACCGCCACCACCGCCACCGCCAACGGTGCGTCAGATTCAATTTACGTCTATTGTTATTGAAGAGAATGTAGAGACTCCTCCACCTTCTCAAGATAAGTTGAAAGATGAGAAAATTGCAGATGAAACAACGGAAGGTGACGACGGTCCAATGGGGCCATCAGATGCAATTGCTGTTTATACTCCTGTCGATGACAAAAAAGACAAGGATGAACCGGTGTTAACGTTTGTTCAAGAGATGCCAGCTTACCCAGGCGGAGAGGGAGCTTTGTACAAATTCTTGTACGAGAATATCTCTTACCCTGAGCAAGAAAAATCTCAGAACATTGAAGGAACGGTATTCGTAAACTTCGTTGTAGAAAAAGACGGTACGCCAACCAACTTCACGGTAACACGTGGTGTGGAAGGTGGAAAGGGATTAGACAGAGAGGCATTAGGAGCTTGTAAGAAATTAGGCAAGTTCAATCCTGGAAAACAAAACGGGGTTTCTCAACGTGTATTCTTGACTATTCCGATCAAATTCACGCTTGCAGATAACTAATCGATAAATACTTTGTGAAAAGGGTTGGCTTCGGTCAACCCTTTTTTATTTTTGAATGAGAATGTTACCCTTTCATACAGATAGCAACGAAGCAGGCTTAGATGAAGCCGGAAGAGGATGCCTCGCAGGTCCTGTGGTCGCTGCTGCAGTCATTCTTCCAAAAGGATTTTCTCATCCTTTCCTGAATGATTCGAAGCAAATGAGCAAGAAGCACAGAGACGAGCTTCGTGTTATCATTGAAAAAGAAGCAGTAGCATGGAACGTGCAATTTGTTTCTCCACAAGAAATAGATGAGCTGAATATTCTTCGAGCTTCAATAACGGCTATGCAGCGGGCTGCACTGAAATTGAAGAAAAAACCCTCACATCTTTTAGTGGATGGTAACCGGTTTTATCCCTTGGAAGGATATTCCCACACCTGCATGATTAAAGGCGATGCGCGCTTTCTGAACATTGCGGCCGCGTCTGTTTTAGCGAAGACACATCGCGATGAATTCATGCTGAAACTGCACGAAATTTTTCCACATTATGCATGGGACCGAAACATGGGTTATCCTACAAAGTTGCACCGTGCAGCAATTAAAGAATTTGGTTCTTGCGAGCACCATCGCATGACCTTCGCTCTTTTGCCACGGGAGTTGCAAATAGAAGCGCATTGATGCCTATTTTCGCACTATGCAGTTAAAGGCAGAAAACATACAGAAGATTTACGGAAAGCGGACCGTTGTTAAAGACGTTTCGTTTTACGTTGAACAGGGCGAAATTGTGGGTTTGCTCGGTCCTAACGGAGCGGGAAAAACCACTAGCTTCTATATGGTTACCGGGTTAATTCAACCAAACCAAGGAAGAGTTGTTTTAGACGATAAAGAGATCACGCATATGCCTATGTTCAAACGCGCGAAAATGGGCGTGGGTTATTTGCCACAAGAAGCTTCCATTTTCCGTTCACTTTCTGTGGAAAATAATATTAAAGCTGTGCTTGAATTAACGGGTCTTTCCAAGAAAGAACAGGCCGAGAAATTAGATGCGTTGTTAGAAGAATTTGGCCTGACAGAAAGAAGAAAATACATTGGTCATCACCTAAGCGGCGGAGAAAGAAGACGAACAGAAATTGCTCGTGCATTAGCCACGGATCCGAAGTTTATTTTGTTAGACGAACCCTTTGCAGGTGTTGATCCTATTGCTGTTGAAGACATTCAACGCATTGTTTGGAAGCTGAAGGAGCGGAACATTGGAATTCTCATTACCGACCACAATGTGCAAGAAACCCTTTCGATTACAGACCGCGCTTATTTGTTGTATGACGGAAATATTTTGAAGTCCGGAAGCGCTGAAGAACTAGCTTCCGACGAGCAAGTGCGACGAGTTTATTTGGGTCAAAACTTTGTTTTAAGAGCCCGAAAAGAATAAGCCCCCGAGAATCTCGAGGGCTTCATTATTTTTTATTTGGAAGAATTACTTCGCGCTGTTGTAGCGAGCTTCAACCGCTTCCCAATTAATTACATTGAAAAAAGCTTGAACGTAATCTGGACGTCTGTTCTGATAGTTCAGGTAATACGCGTGTTCCCAAACGTCTAATCCTAAAATTGGAAATCCAGAACAACCAACTCCTGGCATCAATGGATTGTCTTGATTTGGTGTTGAGCAAACTTCAAGTTTTCCGTCTTTCACACACAACCAAGCCCATCCTGAACCAAAGCGAGTAGCTGCTGCTTTCGCAAATGTTTCTTTGAATGCTTCAAAAGATCCGAATGCCTCGTTAATAGCGGCTTCCATTGTAGGAGTAATCTTTCCACCAGTTGGTGAAAGTAGTTCCCAAAATAGATTGTGATTGTAGAATCCACCACCGTTATTTCTAACGGCATTGTTCTCGAAACCTTTCACCATTACTTCTTCAATAGAAAGATTTTCTAAATCTGTTCCAGCAATAGCGTTGTTTAAGTTTGTGGTGTAGGCAGCGTGATGCTTACCGTGATGAATTTCCATAGTGCGAGCGTCGATATGTGGCTCAAGCGCATCGTACGAATAAGGGAGGTTTGGTAGTTCGAATGACATAGTTATTTTTTTGCGAAATTAACCCAAAACGAACGCCACAAAAAAATTCTTGTCAATTGGTTAGAAAGCTTGTTGCGCGCTTATCTTTGTAGCTTATCGAAGCGTTTTCAATTAACCGATTTTAAAGAAGGAAAAGCATGGGACTTTTTAGTTTCCTAACACAAGAGATTGCCATTGACTTAGGTACGGCAAATACAATCATTATCATGAATGATAAGGTTGTTGTAGATGAACCATCTATCATTGCTCGCGACCGAGTTTCAGGTAGAACCGTTGCTGTTGGGCGTTTAGCGCAACAAATGCATGGTAAAACTCACGAGAACATTAAGACAATTCGTCCGTTGAAAGACGGTGTAATTGCCGATTTCCACGCGGCTGAGGATATGATCAAAGGGTTAATCAAAATGATTAACAAAGGCGGAAAAATGTTTCAACCTTCTTTGCGAATGGTCATTTGTATTCCATCTGGAATTACTGAAGTTGAAAAGCGTGCAGTAAAAGATTCTGCTGAGCATGCAGGTGCGAAAGAAGTTTATTTGATTCACGAACCAATGGCTGCGGCAATTGGTATTGGTGTGGACGTTGAAGAGCCAATGGGTAATATGATTATCGATATCGGAGGAGGTACTTCCGAAATTGCAGTTATTGCATTGGGCGGAATTGTAACCGATAAAAACATTCGTGTAGCCGGAGACGAACTTACACAGGACATTGAAGACTACATGCGTCGTCACCACAACATTTTAATTGGGGAGCGTACAGCAGAGCAAATTAAAATTGAAGTCGGAGCTGCCATTGATGATTTAGAGAATCCTCCTTTGGACTATAGCGTTCGCGGTCGTGACTTAGTTACGGGTATTCCGAAAGAGATTATGGTTTCTTACAAAGAGATTGCTCACGCATTGAACAAATCAATTTCGAAAATTGAAGAGGCAATCATGAGTTGTTTGGAAAATACACCACCCGAGTTGTCTGCAGATATTTTCAAGACAGGTATTTATTTGGCAGGCGGTGGCGCATTGCTTCGCGGATTAGATGTTCGAATTAATCGTAAAACAAAATTACCCGTGCACGTTGCAGACGATCCTTTGCGCGCTGTTGCAAGAGGTACGGGAATTGCGTTGAAGAATATCAACCGCTTCCAATTCTTAATGCGCGAGTAATTCGTTAAAACGAAAGCAGAATGGGTAATCTTTTAGCACTGTTGCAACGATTTCACGTGCTTTTGTTGTTCCTTGTTCTTCAAGCATTTTCGCTCGCCGTTTTGTTTTCAGAAAACAATTTTCATCGCAAAGAATTTATAAGACACAGTTCGGATTTTGCCGGATACATCTATGAAAAACGAGATGAGTTCACAAGTTATCTAAGACTTGCGGAAATAAACGATCAGCTTGCCATTGAGAACGCCTCATTGCGAAGCTTGCTTCCAAACAACTATTTGGTATCTGACACCGCGGTCTACAAATCACAAGGCGCGAGACAACAGTTCACCTACACAACGGCAAGGGTTGTGAATGCTACAGTGAGTAGAAAAAGAAATTATCTCACTCTAAATAAGGGTTATGCCGAAGGAATAGGCATGGAGATGGGCGTTATTGCAAACGGAAGTATTGTTGGAATTGTGAGCAGTGTAAGCGAGAATTACTCGATAGTTATGCCTGTCCTTCACACGAAGTTCCAAGGTTCGGTAAAGATGAAAGGCTCGGGGGATTTTGGAATTTTAGAATGGCCCGGTGGTGACCCTCTATTCGCCTTTGTAAAGGAGATTCCAAAACATGTCTATATCAATGTTGGAGATACAGTGGTTACGACGGGATTCTCAAGTCATTTTCCCGAAGGAATGTTAATCGGAAATGTTGATGCTCTTGAAGACAAACCAGAAGAGAACTTTCATCGGATAAAAGTTAAGTTAGCTACAGATTATAGAAAAGTCGCTTGGGTTCAGGTTGTGAAGAACCTAGAAAAGATTGAGATAGACTCTCTTCAACAGCAACAAATTAACGCAGACGGAGGAGAAGAATGATGAACTATTTGCGCATATTCTTATTCGTATTGCTGCAGGCTCTGGTGGTGAGTAGAATTCAGCTTTTCGACGGGTTGGTTCTTCCCTTTATATATATTTTCAGTTTGTTAATGTTTCCATTCGACACCCCGCGATGGTTGTTGTTGTTGGTTGGCTTTTTCACGGGAATATTCATGGATTTGTTCACCGGCCCTCCCGGATTGCACACATCGGCCTGTTTACTGCTTGCTTTTTTACAGCCGGTGGTTCAAAATATGCTAGCTCCACGTGAGGGATATGACTCTAATCTGAAGCCCACTATTCATAAAATGGGATTGGCCTGGTATACGACCTACGCTGGGTTACTAACATTGGCGCACCATACGTGGTTAATCTTCTTCGAGTTTTTACGCTGGGATAAATTCTTCTTTCAGTTGTTTCATATTTTGTTAAGTTCTATTGCAACTTTATTGCTGATGATTTTGGCGCAACTCTTAATTTCGCCAAATAAGAAAAGCAGTTAATTACCTTGAACAACGACAATCGCCGGTACACTTTCTTGTTTATAGTTGGAACCATCTGTGTCATATACATAGTGCGTCTCTTCGCGCTTCAGGTTGCCACCAGCGAATGGAAGAATAAAGGATCGCGATTAACGGAGAGGGAAGTTGTTGTATACCCATCACGAGGAAACATCTTCGATCGTAACGGAAAAGTTTTAGTAACAAACCAAACCGTATACGACCTTATGGTTTTGCCGAAAGAAGTTTTGCCTTTCGACACGCTTGAATTCTGTAAGTTGGTGAATCTGCCATACGAGGAGTTGAAAGAAATCTTAAAAAAATCAACCACTTATCCGAACGTTAAGTACAAGCCCTCTCCAGTTATTAAACAAATGCTGCCAGAGGAGTATGCACTTTTCGCAGAGCGACTGTATAAATTTCCGGGCTTCTTTGTTCAAGCGAGAACGTTGCGTACTTATCCGGAAAGTCTTGGGTCGCTGTTATTGGGCGATGTCGGTGAGGTGAACAAAGACATTTTGGAAAAGCATCCCGATTATCGCAAAGGCGATTACATTGGATTGAATGGAATTGAGAAATCGTATGAAAAGGAATTACGCGGAAAGCGCGGAATAAAATATGTTTATCGCGATAACCTCGGCGTAGAGCACAGTGTAGCGAATGGACAATTAGACAGCGCAGCGCAAGAAGGAGTTGATTTATATGCGACCATTGATGCCGAATTGCAGAAGTATGGCGAGAAATTAATGCAAAACAAGCGCGGATGTATTGTGGCCATAGAACCTTCAACAGGAGAAATATTAGCCTTGGTTTCTGCCCCAACTTTTGACCCCAACTTGTTGGTAGGAAGGGCGCGCGGACAAAATTTTGCGGCGCTTGCGAAAGACCCTTTGAAGCCTTTGTTT
>JBEIFO010000081.1:0-7806 GCA_040382375.1 Crocinitomicaceae bacterium | reverse complement strand
ACATTTCAGATGCGCCAGTTTATCCGCATCGCGGAATGCTGCTCGACTGCGGAAGACATTTCATGGATGTCGCTACCGTGAAGAAGTACATAGACGCTTTAGCGTTTTATAAAATGAATGTCTTGCATTGGCACTTAACCGAAGACCAAGGCTGGCGCATTGAAATAAAAAAATATCCAGAGCTTGCGCGTCTTGGTTCTTACCGCATGGATAAATTCGGGAATCATGTGAGCGAAGGATATTACACGCAAGAGCAGATCAAAGACATTGTTGCTTATGCTCAAGCGAGACACGTCACCATTATTCCGGAAATAGAAATGCCCGGTCATTCGGTTGCTGCCATTAGTGCTTATCCGTGGCTCAGTTGCACGGGAGAAAGCATTCCGGTTGAAACGGAATGGGGCGTGTTCAAGGACATTTACTGTGCGGGAAACGATAGCACTGTTCAGTTTTTGAAAGACGTGATGGACGAAGTCTGCGCGCTTTTCCCGAGCAAGTACATTCACATTGGCGGAGACGAAGCGCCGAAATTCCGTTGGGAGCATTGTGATAAATGTCAGAAGAGAATTCATGATCACGGATTGAAAAACGAAGCGCAGTTGCAGACTTGGCTCATTGAAGAAATGGCGAAGTACCTCAACACAAAAGGAAGACAGATTATTGGATGGGATGAAATTCTGGAAGGAGGAATTCCGGCCGACGCCATGATTCAGAGTTGGAGAGGCATGGAAGGAGGAATTGCCGCAGCGAAGCAAAAGCACGGTGTGGTTATGAGTCCGACCTCGCATTGTTATTTAGACTACGGGCTCGACAACATTAATATGGAGAAGGTCTATAACTTCAATCCAATGCCTGCTGAGTTAAGCCCGGAAGAAGGAAAATACATTCGTGGTGCGGAAGGAAATATGTGGACCGAAAGAGCACCGCAAGAGCTTGTCGACAGCAAAGTTTTTCCAAGATTGCTGGCGTTGAGTGAAGTCTTGTGGACAGCACCAATGAAACGCGATTACGAAGCCTTTGCTGCTCGCGTTGACAAGAACTACGAACGCTTGGATAAGTTGAACATTAAATACGGATTTCCAGACGTCCCGATGAATTTCCGATCACAGGTATTGCCTACTGGTGAGGTTGAGGTTCGAGCAGTGACAAGTACGAACAGCTTAATCATCGTTAACTACAGAAAAAACCAAGACGAAACCTCTCAGAATTATTCAAAACCAATTATTGTAAGCGATACATACACCACGCTAAACTTTGAATATTACTTTCCTTGGAGCACTGGATTTTTCTATGAATCACGAGTATACACTTCGAACATGGCTACGGGTAAAAAGGTAACGCTTGCCTATACGCCGAGTGTGTATTATCCGGGTGGCGGTGAGAATGCATTGGTCGATGGACGCATAGGAACTCCGAATTTCAGAGACGGTATTTGGCAGGGCGTTCAAGGCAAGAACATGGAAGTGGTGATTGACTTGGGCGATGTGAAGCCGTTCGAGCATGTGACCACGCGCTGGTTTCATTACGCGAATGCGTGGATCTTCCGTCCGAAAGCCGTTGAAGTCTATAAGAGCTTTGACGGAAATTTATGGGACAAAGTGGCTACTATAAATCCGAACATTGAGGAGCAAACTTCAGGAGAGCTTATCGATCAATTCAGCCACGGCATAGGTCAAGTACATTTGGCCCGATACATCAAGGTCATTGGAGTTAACAACGGCCCTTGTCCGGAATGGCACGACGCTGTAGGCGAACCGAGTTGGTTGTTTTGTGATGAAATAGTTGTTGAGTAATCACTTGTTACTCACAAGTGATCAATCAGACTTCGTCTGATCAATTTCTACGCAATCAATCGCGGAGCGATTACTTTCGCAACGCGTCTTTCATAGCTTCTTCTAGGCAAGGTCTCACTAGTTTCTCGAGCTCTTTCTCCTTTAAACCTCCCTTTGGATAATTCTTTTGAAAAGTCCCAGCTTGCTTTTCAAACTCATCAGACAAACTTTTAGATTTTATCTCATCACCGGAACGCTGAGCATCCATTATTTTTAAAATCATATCGCACATGTACTTTGCATCTTTTTTAATTCTCTTAATCTCTCGGCTCGTTAACTTTTCATCTTCCTGCACTTGCGATTGAACCATTGGAAATCTATTCTTCGCCTCCTCCAAACATGGCTTTACGAACTCTTCAAGCTTTTTCTCTAGTGCACTGCCCTTGGGATATTTTTTCTGCAGTTCAACCATCTTTGGTTCAAATGACTTGCTAAGAGCTTCAGTTTTAATCGTATCCCCTGCCAATTGGAGCTCCACTATATCATTTATCATTTCGCATATATCCTTTGCATCTTTCTCTATTTCCTTCAGCTCCTTCGGAGTCAACTCTGCCTCTTCTTGTGTATAGAGACCATCACCATCGGTATCCACGATGCCCATACTTTTAAACATTTCCTCCATGCAGGGTTTGGTCAATTTTTCAAACTGGGCGTTCTTCGTGCTTTTCAGAGGGTATTTCGCTTGCAAAGCATCTAATCCCTTTTGATACTTGCTTGTTAATTTTGCGTATTTTTCTTCATCGCCAGCTACTTGAGCATCTGTCGTTTTCGCTAAATAATCACAAAACCATTTTGCATCTTTCTCAATTTCCTTTAACTCTTTCTTACTCAGTTTCGCGATGGCCATTTCCATCTCGTCCCCGTTATTCAAATCGAATTTTACTTGGATATCGGTAAAAAAAGCTAGGGGTTTTCCATTCCTCAGGCAAGGAGTAAACTTGCCTATTTTCTGACAGACACGAATGGCCTCGGCATCAAATCCAACTGAACCTTCAACTGTTGATTCTATTATAAAATTGCTGAGTGTGCCATCTAATTCCACATCGCATCTTACAACTACGGTCCCTTCAATGCCCATTGATTTTTCGTACTCCGGATAGACGATGTTTTGTTGAATGAAGGCATCCAAGGCTTGTCTTCCTTCTGGATATTTTGGATAATCCTTTGGAAGAGGAAACATTGTTGTGTCGGCTTGCGCAAATCCCAAAGATGAGATGAGCACGAATGCTGCGTAAAGGAGGAGCGATTTCATTAAATTTAAATTGGGTTCCCCCTGCTATTTTTCTATCACACTTTTCATTACCTCCTCGAGGCAAGGTGTTACAAGACGTTCCAACTCCTTTTCTTTCCTTCCGCCACGAACATATCTCTTTTGAAGTTTTCCAGCCTTCGACTCAAACTTTTTTGCTAGCTTATCGTACTTCTTTGTATCGCCATCATTTTTCGCTTTCACGATTTTAAACATTGATTCGCACAAGAACTCGGCATCTTTATTAATTTGCTTCCAATCCTTTTTAGTCAATGCGGGTTCTGCTTCAGGAGCATCGTCTTCCAAAGTAAACTTAATGGGAATAGTTAAGAACACACGCTGCGGTACTCCGTTCTGGCTGCCTGGCGTAAATTTCCCCAGTTTCTTGCAAGCATTTAAAGCTTCTCTGTCCAATCCAATGCCCCCTTCAACACCTCGAGTAATGATGAAATTTGTGGGGGTACCGTCTTTCTCAATCACAAAATTCACGAAGACTGTCCCTTCAATGTTCTGAGACTTCTCTTGTTCAGGGTAGGTTATGTTGTTGTATAAAAATTCATACAATGCTTTTTCACCGGCCGGATATGAAGGCATCACTTGAACGAAAGTCAATGGCGTTTCTGTCTTGGGCTGACCGTTTACAATGGAAGATACCAAAGCCATTAACAATAACAACAATCTATTTTTCATCTTAGAGAAGTTTAATTTCTGAATAAGGTATTCTTAGTTTTTTTTACCGAATCAATCGCAGTATCTAGAATTACTTCCCTGATAAAACAAAATTCACATCGGTCAGATACTCGGCTATATTGTCTTGAATTCTAGGCATGGCTGGATTTAATTGCGTTGGTTTACCCGGCCCCTTGACTTCCTCTCCGCCCTCGGCTTCGTTCTCTAAAAGTTCAATCAAGTTCTCATTGCGATCGCAATAGTAACGCTTTTCAAAGCTGTTTCCTTCACCACCGCCCGTAATAAGAACAAAAAATATCTTACTGTCCTTTTTATAAATGGTAAGTTGATAACCCCATTCATAACCGCTGAAATCGCCACGAATTAATTCATAACTCGCATCTAGTTTGCACGTCTTTACTATTTGATCAAAAGGCATTTTCTCCGACTCAGAGTTAAATCCTTCATATTTCAAGCGTTTTCTTGTTTCGCAATTTTGCATTCCAATTTTTTGAATATCGGAATACCAAAGTTTAATCTCTTGAATGCGTTCTTCTTTGGTTTGTGGCTTTTCTTCCACCACAGGCGCTGGCGCCGGAGCAGCTGCAGGTGCTGCCGCTGTTGGTTGAGGAGCTTCTTGCTGTCCACCGCAGGAGAATAACAGTACGCTGCAAGCAATTAAAATAAGGTTGGAATATAATTTCATTGAATAAAAATAGGCAATTGCCTATAATCATCAACCTTTAATTTACAAATATTCCGTCCAAAGCACATTAGTCGCAGACATTCGCCATCGGCATTCGTGCTTGCACATTCGTCGCAGACATTCGTGCTTGCACATTAGTCGCAGACATTCTTTTTTACAAAAAAAACCCTCCGAAGAGGGCTTTTCCTATCTCTATTGCTAGAAATTATTTTTTTACACGTTCTGCTACTGCTTTGAACGCTTCTGGGTGATTCATTGCCAAGTCTGCAAGAACCTTACGGTTCAATTCAACTCCATGTGCGTGAATTTGACCCATGAATGCGCTGTATGACATTCCGTGCTGACGAGCACCGGCGTTGATACGAGCAATCCACAAAGAACGGAAATCGCGCTTGCGAAGTTTACGTCCGATGTAAGCATAACATAATGCTTTTTCTACTGAGTTTTTGGCTACTGTCCAAACGTTTTTACGTGAACCGAAATAACCTTTTGCCATTTTAAGAACTTTTCTTCTTCTGGCTCTACTGGCGACTGCGTTTTTACTGCGTGGCATAACTTTTTGTTTTTAGGCTAAGGTGTTCTTTCGAACTTAAGACCTTTTACCGGGTTAAACTTTACCTTGCTTCTTTAATGAATGAACATTAGGCTACAAGCAACTGCGCCTTAATCGATTTCTCGTCAGATGGGTTTACATAACCAGTCTTTGTCAAGTTGCGCTTTTGCTTAGTGCCCTTCTTGGTTAAGATGTGACTTTTGTACGCATGCTTACGCTTAATCTTACCGGATCCAGTTACCTGGAAACGCTTCTTAGCGCCGGATTTTGTTTTCGCCTTTGGCATTTTATTTAGGTGTTAGAATTATTTCTTTTTTGGATTTATCACAACAAACATTTTCTTCCCTTCTAATTTCGGCAACAACTCTGGAGTTCCTAACTCTGCAAGTTCTTGAACGAATTTCAACAACAATATTTCTCCTCTCTCTTTAAAAACAATGGAACGTCCTTTAAAGAAAACGTAAGCTCTAACCTTACTTCCTTCTTTCAAGAACTCTTGCGCGTGCTTCAACTTAAATTGAAAATCGTGATCATCCGTGTTAGGTCCGAAACGAATTTCTTTTACAGTTACGTTCACCTGTTTCGCCTTCATCTCCTTCTGCTTCTTTTTCTGATCATACAGAAACTTGCGGTAGTCAATGATTCTACAAACCGGTGGAACGGCATTTGGCGAAATCTCTACGAGATCTGCCTCTAAATCTTGAGCCAGTTTTAATGCCTTTTCTCTAGAATACACTCCAACTTCGACATTCTCACCTACCAAGCGTACCTCGGCTGCGCTAATGCGATCGTTGATTTTGTGTTCTGGTTCAAAGATGCGTCTGCCTCTCATCTCGCGCTTTATGATATTTCCTCCTTGTTTATTAAATTTCTTTCAACATGTTCGCCACTTCATCATTCACCATTGTAGCGAAATCTTCAACACTAAATACACCCAAATCTCCTTCGCCTTTTTTGCGCGCAGATACTGAGTTTGCTAGCATTTCAGTCTCACCAACCACCAACATGTAGGTCACTTTTGCAAGCTCCGCTTCACGTATTTTCTTTCCCACCTTCTCGTTAGTATCGTCAACGAGGGCGCGAATATCGGAAATTTCTAGCGTATTTGCTACTTTTTTTGCGTATTCGTTGTATTTCTCGCTAACGGGTAAAATTCTTACTTGCTCTGGCGACAACCACAATGGGAATTGACCCGCACAGTGCTCAATTAAAATCGCCACAAAACGCTCCATACTTCCGAAAGGCGCGCGGTGGATCATGACAGGTCTGTGCTTCTGATTGTCTGATCCTGTATACTCCAATTGGAAACGCTCCGGAAGATTGTAATCCAATTGAACAGTACCCAATTGCCACTTTCTTCCAATGGCATCGCGAACCATAAAGTCAAGCTTCGGTCCATAAAACGCCGCTTCTCCATATTCAACCACCGTACGAAGTCCTTTCTCATTCGCTACTTCCTGAATAGCCAACTCTGCTTTCTCCCAATTCTCATCCGTACCAATGTATTTCTCACGGTTAATTGGATCGCGAAGTGAAACCTGCGCCAAGAAATCATGGAAATTCAAAGTCTTGAAAATATAAAGAACCAAGTCAATTACTTTCCCTATTTCTTCCTTCACCTGATCGGGCGTGCAGAAGATATGTGCATCGTCTTGGGTAAATCCGCGAACACGCGTTAATCCGTGAAGCTCTCCTGTTTGCTCGTAACGATATACCGTTCCGAATTCTGAAAAGCGAAGCGGCAAGTCTTTGTAACTGCGTGGCTCAGCGTTATAAATTTCGCAGTGATGCGGACAGTTCATGGGCTTCAACATATACATCTCTCCTTCTTGCGGAGTGTGTATCGGTTGAAAACTATCTGCGCCGTATTTCGCCCAGTGCCCGCTGGTTTCATACAATTCTTTCGAACCAATGTGCGGAGTAATAACTGGCTGATAACCGGCTTTCTTTTGAGCAACAGTTAAGAAGTTTTGCAAGCGTGTGCGCAAGTCGGTTCCTTTCGGCAACCACAGAGGCAAACCACTTCCCACTCGTTGAGAAAAATGGAACAATCCCATTTCCTTTCCAAGCTTTCTATGGTCACGCTTCTTCGCCTCTTCCACCTGAACCAAATACTCTTCAAGTTCAGCTGCTTTCGGAAATGTGATGGCGTAAACACGCGTCAACATCTTATTTTTTTCGTCGCCTCTCCAATAAGCACCGGCAACATTCATAAGCTTCGCAGCTTTAATGAATCCGGTGTTTGGAATGTGCGGACCACGACATAAGTCGGTGAAATTTCCTTGTGTGTAGAAGGTTATTTCTCCGTCCTGAAGCCCTTCAATCAATTCCAATTTATACTGATCCCCCTTCTCTGTGAAGTAAGAAATCGCATCGGCCTTAGACACTTCCTTGCGAACGAATTCGTTCTTCTGACGCGCCAATTCCAACATTAATTTTTCCACCTTCGAAAAATCTTCTTGGGTGAATGCCTTTCCTTCGAAATCGACATCGTAATAAAATCCGTTTTCAATGGGCGGACCAATGGCCAACTTCACACCTGGATAAAGCACTTCCAGAGCTTCAGCCATGAGGTGAGCAGAGCTGTGCCACATGGTGGACTTTCCATTTTCATCGTTCCACGTGAGCAACTTTACCGTAGCATTATCTGGAAGCGGACGCGAGGCGTCTACAACTACTCCATTGACTTCTGCGGCAAGCACGTTACGTGCAAGACCTTCGCTAATTTGAGCAGCCAATTGCATTGCAGAAGTACCTTCTTCTACAGAGCGAACGCTACCATCGGGTAAAGAGATGT
>JBEIFO010000080.1:0-7922 GCA_040382375.1 Crocinitomicaceae bacterium | reverse complement strand
GCCGTGTGTTGGATAAATGTCTCCTCTGTGGTGCTGGTTATAATCTAATCGCCAGTTGTTCCAATAGTATTTCCAGAACGGTTCAAGGTTGTGAATGTATGAACCTTCAGCATGAAGAATTTCTCCGAACAGCCCTTGCTGCGCCATGTTCAACGAAGTTAATTCGAAGAAATCGTAAACACAGTTCTCGAGCATCATGCAATGTTTGCGCGTTTGCTCAGAGGTGTTGATCAACTCCCAAATCTCATTCATAGTTAATGCGCCTGGAACTTCCACCACCACATGCTTTCCGTCTTTCATGGCTTGAACACTCATCTTGGCATGGTTCAGCCAATCGGTGCAGATGTAAATTAAATCTACGTTCGGCAAAGCGGTAACTTTCTTCCACGCATCTTCTCCAACAAATTCTTGCGCCGTGGGAAAACCTCTTTCTTTCAACGTCTCGTTGCACTCCTTCGCATTTTTTTCCACCATATCGCACAACGCTACAATTTCTACTCCGTCTATATAAGTCATACGACTCACCGCTTCCGAACCGCGCATGCCAAGCCCTATAAAAGCAACACGCACTTTAGGAATAGCAGGACAAGCGAGACGAATGACATCTTGCTGTCCTTTCGGGCGTTTGGGTGTTTTGGTTTTTATCAATTGCGCAGACAACTGAAAGGACAAGAACAATCCTAACAATACAAAGGTGCATTTCTCTATTTGAAACTTCATTTTTACATTCTATTAATACTTCAACCCCAATGATTTCAAGGTTAATTTCTCTACTGTTGAATCTGGAAGAAAGCGTTTGATAAATCGAAACACTCTTCCTTTTCTTTCCGAAACATAAATCCCTTTCGGATTCTTCGTATTTATAATTTCATTGATGGTCTGAACCAATTCAGCCGGACTCACTGCAGAATCCAACTTTTCGTTTCTTATTCGATAGACATGATCTGCACTTGCTTTATACGCGGAATCTTCCGGACAAATGTATTCGAGTTGAATTCCGCTGTTGATGTAAAACGGTTCAATCATGGTAATGTGCACACCGAACGGCTTCATCTCTTTGCGCAAACAAAGTGACCAGGTTGTCAAGGCTATTTTAGAAGATCCATAAGTAGATTGAAAAGGCATGGCGAAAGAGCCTGAAAGCGTTCCGATGTTTATGATTTTCCCCGTTCCTCTTTCGCGCATTCGCTGCGCGAACATCTTTGTTAAAAGTATTGTTCCAAAGAAATTCACTTCGAATATCTCTCGAACCTTTTCGTTCGAAATATTCTCTGCCGGCCCCATTTGACTTTGTCCTGCATTATTGACAAGCAAATCAATTTCGGGAAGAGATTCAACGCATTTCATTATTGAATCTTCACTACTCAAATCCAATTCAAAGTAATGAACTCCTTCTATTTTGTTCTGAATTTTCTCAGGACTTCTTGAAGTTCCATATACTTCAAACCCTTTCCTATTCAGGTCTTCAGCAATGGCTCTGCCTATTCCCTTTGAAATACCGGTGATTAAAATCCGCTGTTTCATTTCACAAATGAATTCAATAGTTTTTCGTAAGCCAAAACATACCTATCGTTGTCTTCTATGGTTTGCGCGCAACTCACAAAATCTCGACCGTTGCGCGAAAGCACTCCGGCTGAAGAAACCACTGCAGAATAACTCGACAATATTTTTCTTCGTTGAACCACTTCGTTCAAGGCTTCAGCAGAAGTTAGCGGAACGGCATGCGGCGCCGTTAATTCAACACGAAGAATGTTTCCGTAGTAGTAGGCAAAGAAGTCTGAATCGTATGCATGAAATAACGCATTCAATTTCGTAGTTAGATCACTCGCTGTTGCCTCTGCTTGCTCTAGAAGATTGGTTGTCGCTAACCTGTTCACGACATAATTACAAGCGGCCATTGACAAGGTGTTTCCTGAGAGCGTTCCAGCTATGTAGGTATATGGATGAGCGTATGGAATGCTAATGTTCGCGGCATCCATCAGTTCCTTTCTTCCACCAATAGCCCCGCAAGAAGGAAACCCATTCATGAGGCCTTTTCCCAAAGTTGTTAAATCTGGAGTGACATTCAAACGTTGTTGTGCGCCGCCTTTTCCCAAACGGAATCCGGTTACCACTTCATCGAAAATGTACAATGCTCCGTACTTATGGGTCAATGCTATGGCTTGCGCATTGAAGTCTTCATCAATAGGCACAAGCCCTGATTCTGCGCCATACGGTTCACAAATCACAGCGGCTATTCCACCCGAATGTTCATTCGCCTTGAAGGCTTCTTCCAATGCGTTCAAATCGTTTGGTGGAACCAAAACGGTTTGATCCATGTGTTCATCTGGAATTCCATTCGTTACGAATTTACCAGATCCCGGAACCTCAACGTCCATGAGGTATTCGCTTGCCCATCCGTGGTAGTGTCCCAAAAATTTAATGAGCTTCTTCTTCCCTGTTACTGCGCGCGCAATTTTAATGGCTCCTGAATTCGCTTCGCTTCCACTGGAAGTGAATCTTACTTTTTCTATGGAAGGAAAAAAGTCAATGACTTTCTCAGCTGCTTCAATTTCAAGCTCATCGAAATGGCCGTGAAAATTTGTTTTATTCTGAAGTAAGTCTTGAATGGTTTTGGTCAACCCCTCGTCGTTGTGACCAAGAATAATTGCTCCACCACTTAAGATATAATCGACGTATTCATTTCCATCTACATCTGTTAAACGACTTCCTGTTCCTTTGTTCATGAAGAACGGATAAGGATTCGAAAGGGGCAGCGTGTGTTGCGAACCGTTCGGCAAAACGCCCTTAGCTCTTTCCGATAATAGAAAAGATTTTGGTGTTCTTCTTTTCAAATCGGCAAAGACTTCGTTCAACTTTTGACTATCCAATTCCTTCAACGGCTTAGCGGCAATGGCGTTAGCTCTTGAAAAGATTTCACTCGTTTTCATTCAATAAAATTAAATCGTGTTCATGTTGTAATATTCGTTGAAGCGCTTCACATAAAGTTTGCGCACATCGTTGATGTGATGATCAAGGTTCTCTAAATTCCAATCCTTTGTTGGAATAATTCCCAGCGTCTCAATGACTACGGTTCCTCTTTTAAACGGACGGAAATTCGCGTAAGGATTTGACTCGACGGGAGTGTATATGAATAACGCAACAACGGGTATTTCACAATTTAAAGCCATGTGATAAACTCCTCGATTGAATGGTGCTATACGCTCTCCGTATTGATGCACTCCTTCAGAGGAGCCCATAACACTTACGCGTTCTTCTTTAATTCTTTTTTCAAAATTGAAAAAAGAATTCATGCGACGACGATTGTTTTTCTTTTGAGGAATATAGAGCAATCCAATAGAAAATGTAATTAATACAACAGGGAGAAAAACCAGCATCTTTTCGCTCATTATGATTCTCAAATTCTTTAGACCTAAACTCATTAAAACAAATCCATCTAAATAAGAATTGTGGTTGAAGGTAAAGAAATACGGTTGAGCTAGTTGCGGCTGTTGAACGCGATTATCCACTTTGATTCCCATTACACCAAGCGTTAGCTTACAAAATACCGGAATTAACAAAGAACGATTGAAATTCGTGAGTAATCCAAATGATGTTATCCTTAAAGCCGATCCTATTGCTCCGAATAAGATAATGAGTATAAAGGCAATTACAACCTTGAATACATTGAATACTTTTTTTAACATCGGAATTGGTAATGCCTAGATTTTGAATATTAATAAAAGTAAGGACGAAAAAACAGCTTTCAAAAAAAAAGAGCCCGAAATATTCGAGCTCTTAAATTCAGACACTAAAATTCTAGCTAGCTGCTTTTATGAGGCTATTTACGATGAGTGCATAAACTAAAACAAGAATTCCGTTCAATATGACATAGAGCGGAATTGAAGAGCTAAAAAACGCAAACACGAAGTGACTCAAAAGTCCTACTACAAAGAAAATGGAGGATAATACTCTCACATTTGTAGACACTCCTGCCGTTTCAAACTTAATTCCGATTGTACACGCAAGCGTAATTGCGAAAAACACAAATCCGCCTATGGTAATAAGCAACTTGTTTTCCTCAATATCCATAGAATAGAATCCAAAGCTTATTAAAGCACTTATTGCAATTGCAATAATTAATTGAAAAAATTTAACTTGAGTTTTCATAGATGTAATTATATACCTGGTGTAAAAGGTGGTGGAGTTAATGCTACTAATTTCAGAACGTCAGGAAGCTTTTCAGCGAATTGCCATTGAGGCATTCCTGGTTTCCAAACATAAGTGTCTTTCGTAATTTTCTTTTCAGTTATTAAACGCGAAAACTCTTTTTCAGAAAAGGGGCCCGCTGGATTCCCGTCGAGAACAGCATAATAGAGCGGCGCTACCATAGCGTTGTTCGCTTGTGCCACTCCACTCACCTTCATGTTTTCCATTGCTGAATTCATAGTGCCGACCATTTGCTGTGCTACAGCCATGCCCATACCGAATTCCATTAACCGATTCATTGAAAAAAAACTATCGTCGTTCATAAACTAAATTATTTACAGATATAAGAAGCTAAAGTCTTTTGAAGACCTACTACATCAATTCCTTTTTTAAGCTCTTTCTTCAATGAAGTTGGAGAACCTGAAATCCATATCTCTATTTCGCAGTCAGCGTCAAAAGAACCTGCAGTCTCAACTAAGAAATGCGTGATTGATTTATACGGAACAGTGTGATATTCTTTTTTTGAACCAGTCATACCTTGAACATCTTGCATGATCAAACGCTTATTTGTGAATACCCATTTGTCTCTGAAGATTTTAAAGGCTGCTTCTATATTCTCACCGTCAAACAATACACTTGCGAATTCTGTTTGCAATTCTGCCGGATTTAATTCCGTCGCATTTCCCATTAGGTTTGATAAAAAACTCATTTCTTTTACATTTATTCTGTTTTTCCTACTCGTAAGGCTTTTCGGATTCCGCCATATATTTCTTTTTGTTTCCAATTCTAGGACGAACAATAATTACGGCATTGGCGGTGGTGGTGGCGGTGGTGGCATTGAACCAAACAAACTCGAAAGTTCATTCACACCTCCTGCTGCTTCCCAACCTGCCATTCCCTGTTTCCAAACAAGCGTTGTTGTTGTCAGTTGTCCGTTCTGAGACATCTGCTGCAACTGCTGCATATTGAAAGGCCCCATCGTTTGTCCGTTAACAGCAACACTGTATTGTATCTGCGGTGGTGGTGGTGGAACATTTTGTTGGCTTTGCGCTTGCTGCCCCATGTTGTTCATCATGCCAGCCATTTGCGTTCCCATTGCTCCGCCCATCATCATGCCGGTCATCATTCCTGCAGGATTCATGGCTCCGCCTCCACCCATGCTTCCCATTTCACCTAAACTATTGGCTGCGGTTTTCAAAACATCGGTTTGCTGATTCAAAGCATGCGCACCAATGAAGTTGGTTTCTGTTTGCAATTTCTGAGCACGCTGAGCTTCTTCACGCTGAATACGAAGAGTTTCTTCCATATTCCCAGCGTTAATGCTTTGCATGTCGCGCAGATTTTTATTGCTTACATCTGTTTGATTAATTACAGTTTTAGTAGCTTGTTCTGCCGTAACTTTTCTCAATTCAGCATAACCCTCGCTCTCTTTGTCAGGTTCAATGTTTGCCAAATCCAAACCTTTCATATTCACCCCAAAATCATTTTCCAATCTTGGCTTTAAATATGCCGCAACCAAATCATTAATTTCCAATATTTTCTTTTCCATTTGAAGAACCGGAATTCCTTTATCAGACGGAATGTTAGAAATTACTCCCTTTACATATTTCGTTACAGCATCTTTAATTTGTTTGTTAAAATCTTCAAGCTCAAAATTTATTAATCGATTAAGTTTAATAAAGGCCTGATAATCGGTAACATTGAACGTGATAGTTCCTCTAGCGGACATTGGAACGGCAAAATCAAGAAATCTTGGGTCGTAAACGTCAAAGTACGGAATTCCAAATTTGACTTGGATATTTCCAGATAAATTGATAAAATAAATTTCTGCTTGGAAGGGAGACGCCCCGCCAAAGGCAGCGCCCACAATACCCGAAAGAACAGGGAAGTTTGCGGTTTTAATCGTCTGATCATACGGACCAACAATATAATCCTGCATAGCCCCATCTTTCTGTTTGTAAACGAAAACAGCTAACTCGCCATCTTTTACTCGCAGACTGCTTCCAAAACGAATCGCGTTTTCCTTGTTCGTTGAATTTGCTGCGCCAGATGGTCGCCATTTCCACACTAAATATTCATTTTCATCACAGCGAATGACATCCATCATTCCGCCTTCAGATTTATTTCCAAAAAGTCCCATTTTTTATAATAATTATTTAATTCCTAATTCTTTTGCATAATGATTAATTTCTTCTAGAAGTCTCTTGTCTTCTTTCAAACTAAATCGCGCCTTCATAACTACTTGCTCCGCTTTTGAATGCCAAGCCTTATACAAAGCACCGGTGGCCGTTTGCATCATCAAGAAATTTGGCTTTTTACCAGCTTCAGGTACAGCCATCGACAGGAACTCAAGAATATCTTCTTTGGTGTTAGGGACAGGGAAACCTGAAACAACACCTGCCTTACGCTTTTTCACACGCTCTTCCATCTGATGGTCATTTTGCGCAGCGCTTGCCTGAAACTTATCTATCCAACCGCTTGATTCAACTTTACGATTTCTCTCTTCTGACTCAACCATTTGGAGTTGCTCATAAAGTTTCGTAACTGAACTTACAGCATTCACGTTTGAGAAGTTATGTCCACAATCGGCGCAAATCGCTGTAAACGACTGGATTATTGAACCACATGCGGGGCATTTTTTAATATCTCCAAATTTATCCGATTTAGGAGCTGCAGCATTTGCAGATGATGCAGCTGAAGCCGCAGAAGCTGCGTTTTCCGCATTCTGCAATTTCTGTCTTTCATAAAGACGAGCATCCAACACCATTTCAAACTCATCTAAATCAACACCTGCTGCTTCGGCTTTCTTAAATAGAATTTGTTTTTCTTTTTCTGTTAACTCACCATCGGCCAAAGCCATGTTAATGAGATTTTCGATTTGTTCGTTGTACATTTTAAAACTCTTTTTTTGAATGGTTAAGGGATAAAGTTAATGATAATGAATTAATGCTTGTCAAAAATTCCACTCGAAATTAACAATTATTTTTTAAAACCAGCATTACCATTCCGTAAATAATATTCGATTCGTTCAATTTTTCCAAAGACTTATTACTTTCACACTCCAAATATTTCATCATGTATTTCAAATCGAATCTTATATCATCAAGCTTAATTGCGCTTTCACTTACCAGCTGCTCTGTTTATTACACCACTACTGAAGTTGATTCTAGCTTGAAATCGACAGTGGATCAGGTGAATGCTACCATTCAAAAGCTCGACGGACAAGTAGCAACCATGGAAAAGGAATTTCTTGAAATTCAGTGCGACCAGAAATCGCCTGACTTTGTTAAAGCCTTTGAAATGCTTTCAGGTATTGATGCTGAAATGAAAGAAATCGCACAACAAAGAGTGGCGGTAAACTCGATTTACGTTCAGTTCAAAGATTACACTAAAGGAAAAGACAAAATACAATCGGGAACGCCAGAATGGGAAAAAGTAAAAGATGCGAAAGTTGCGTTGAAATCTACCCTTGAGAATATTCAAAACGATGGAAACGCTGTTGTGGAAAATGCAACTGCTTTCAATGCGTTTGTAACGAAGAGTATTGTTCCGACTATTCAACTCTGCGATGTTGGGCAATACACCGCACAATTCGAAAAAGCGATTTCAGATTTTACTGTCAATCAAAAACAAGTAGGAGATCAGTTGATTCAGTATCAAAAACAAGTGGCCGACTTGATTTCAACATATTCAAAAACAAAACCGGAATTGTGCAAGGAACTTATTGCAGACCT
>JBEIFO010000079.1:0-7951 GCA_040382375.1 Crocinitomicaceae bacterium | reverse complement strand
TCAGAGCACAAGGTTACATTGCCAGAACAATACACAGGAATGTTTAGTGGTTGCGTAATACTGTTCATTGAGCCTACGATTGTAAAAACATTGTTCGTGTTGGGCATCGAATAGGTGTTGTTCGTTAGCCAATTTGAACCTACAGATGCCATGGCCACACTGGTTACACCGTAGATAGAACCGCAGTAAGAGAAGTATCCGCTCGAGTCCGAATACACGGTAACACTTGCTGAATTCGTTGTCGTCCAACCAAGGGTGATCGGCGCTCCCATCAAAGGAGCTTCACCTACGTTTTGAATTCCATTTCCGTTGGCATCGCAGAAGATGTAACCGCTGTAGCACAAATATGGATATGGATTGAAGTTCCCACATTGAATCGGAATACTATTGAGCATTTGTGACCCTCCTGCTTGACAATCTAATCCCACAATGTTAATCACAGGAAAAGAAGTTGTATACCCCATATTGGCTAGGTAATTTGGGCTAACTGAAACGGTGAGTGAATCGCCAGAAAATCCTGTAACATCTGCGCTATAGTAGCCTGCGGTATTCGTAGTAATGGAAATGCTATTTCCGTTTTCTAAGTTTGTTACAGTTACAGGAGCGTTGGAAAGCACGAATTCCCCGCTCTCATATATCCCGTTGTTGTTCCCGTCGCAAAAAACGTATCCTCCTGCACACAACACTCCTGAAGCAACTTGGAAGGTCATGCATGTATCAAACACACAACCATCGTTGAACGTTGCGTTCAGACAAGCTTCAACATAGTTTACTCCAAAGGTATTTGTTAAGTACGCATTCGCCTGAGTAGAAAATTGTCCCGATCCCAGCTCTAGTCCATTGCTGTCGTATGGCGTGACTAACCAAGAATAGCCTGTAATGGCTGATCCAGAAGTGGCCGAATAAATGAGAATATTATTCGGTGTCAAAGACTGAATAATAGATGTAGTACATGAAGGTGTATTAACACAATTCAGTGTGAATGAAATGGTGTAAACACTGTATCCTTGAGAGTAGAATTGGCTGAATGAATTAGGACTTACGGCATATCCGTTTTGTGAAAGCCAATCTTGATCGATAGTCACGATTAAATTTCCAGATGGCATTCCCGTCACGGTATTCATTCCGTTGAACAATGTAATGTTTTGTGAAGAGCCTGACCACATGTGCATGATTGTCGCTGGAACAGGTGTAGTAATGGTTTGCTCAGCAACTCCATCGCCATCGCAATCTAAACCCACGAATGAATACAATTGAATGGAACATCCACCTATAACAACCGTCAATAGGTTATTCGCGGTTGTTTGGTTTTGCGGATTGTAAACTGTTGTAATAATTTGATAGGTCCCAGGAGCGAGGTAGTGATGGCTAACTGCTGGCGACAGGGTGATTTGCGATCCAGAAGTACTTGTTCCTCCTGAGTGTGTTGTTGTGGTTCCATCGCCCCAATTAATGGAAACAGAAAACTGAAATCCTGTGAAGTTGGCACCTTCAATGATTTGATGAATTTCCAAACCACTTGTTGCGGAAGGAGCCGTCAATGCAGAGAATGACATGGCAACAGTAGAGTCACAGTAGTAATCTGTTATTTGATTGCTCTGTGCAGTTAATCCAGTAATCTGAAATTGTGCGAATGAACTCAATGAAAGAACACTCAATAAAAGAAGGAAAAGGTAACGCATGGTTTAAGGGTTTGATACTAAGACGTTTATTTTACTGTTTTGGTTGCCTGACCAATTCTCCATCTTAATCCCACGTAATAATTCGCGCCGAACATAGGGCCGTATACTTGCGAGGCATCAAAGAATTCCGACGAAGGATTTTCACTCAGATGAATAGGATGATGAATCATGTATCCCGTTAGGTTTTCGCCACCAGCATAGAATTCCAAATTCGCTTTTGCGAAGAACGAAACTTGTGCATTCAAAGTCCAATAAGCAGGACTGTAAATATTGCTTGCAACAACGTAATCCGATTGATTGGCCAAACGCTGAGAACCGAGCCAACGCGCGGTGAAATCGAAATTCCATTTTTGCGATTTAGCATTTTCCTTTGTGGCGTAAGCGAGGTTAATGAATACGCGATGCTTGGCAACAAGCGGACGTTCTTTCAAGCCAGCGGTGTAGGTCGTTTGCGCATCGAGCCAACGATATGCCAATCGAATTTCACTTCGTTTAATTGGACTGAAGGTGAAGTCGGATTGAATCGCATTCGCGAAACTTTTTCCAGATAAATTATACAAGGAAAAAGTTCCCGCTGTTTCGTAATCTGCGACCAATTGGTGTTGGAAGTTGGTGTGAAAAGCATCCACTGTGAATGTCGCTGTACGGTGAAACAACTTCGTGTTGTGAACCAACACAATTCCACTGTTCACGGCTTCTTCCATTTCAAAACCGAATGGATATTCGGTTCCGAGAAGAATGGGTAAATTCCACGTTCTATTTCCCGCAAGGGCAGAAAGATGATCGACTACCATTTGCGGAGAGCGGTATGCTTTTCCGGAACTAATCTTCACACTTGTTTTTTCAGTGATGGAATAACGCGCGTGAATGCGAGGCGTGAGAATTAATCCGTATAAATTGTTTTCATCTGCACGCATACCCGCAACGATTTGTAGTTTCTCCGTTGGATTCGCATTCAGTTCTCCGAATACACCGTATGTGGTTTCCACACGATTCAAATTTCCAATGAATGAAGTAAGCGATTCGCGGTAGTCGTCTGCTGTAGCAGATAGACCTGCAGTAATGTTATAACCTTCAGCCATTTCATTGGCGAATAATAAATTTATTCGAGCGCTCTTTTGTATGCCTTCATAATAGCGATATCCGTATTGCGCGACCTGCTTGTTGTAGCCAATGTTGATCTGACTTCCTAAACTTTTGTGTCCGTGTTCATCGAACATGTATCCAGTCTTCGCAGTGAATTCAGCATGTTCTGTTTGTGAGTTGGAAATCCAAGGCGTGAACGGTACGACTCCTTGGTTGCGGTAGTAATTGATTTGTCCGCTCTCGGTGTTGAATTGTCCATAAGAGAATCCGTATTCACCGCGCAATCCTTTTGCTCCTGTATATTGCCATGCGTTGCGGAGCAAGTAGTTTTTGAAAAGCGGATTGTCTAAGAATCCATCACTGTTCGTGTCGTATAACTTCTGTGAACTTGAACCGTGCGCTTGCAATTGATAGTTCCATTTTTCACCAATGGCCTGATTCGAAAGTATGTTCGTTTCGTAGCGTCCTGCCGAACTCGCATACATGTTCAGAAACAAATTTTCTTTCATAGTAGCGGCTTTGTGCGCCACGTTTATTTGTCCTGTAACGCCTTCAAATCCGTGCACAACAGATCCTGCGCCTTTCGCAATGGAGATGGAATTGATCCACGGTCCAGGAAGGAAACTTAATCCCAATGTGCTTGAAATTCCGCGCACAGCGGGCATGTTATCGAAAAGAATTTGCGTGTACTTTCCATCTAATCCCAACATTTTAATTTGACGCGTTCCGGTTATTCCATCGGTGAACGACGCATCCACCGAACCGTTTGTTTCAAAGCTTTCGGAAAGGCTGCAGCACGCTGCTTTGCACAATTCTTTTTCATTCATGACTTGAAACGTTTGCGGATCTTTTCCGTTGATGTGCGTTCCCCCGTCGTGCTCGTCGATGTGAATGGTTCCGAGCGTGCTGTTTTCGCGCAGATTGAATTTCACTTCTCTGATTGTACCCAATCCCGGGTCAATAAAAAGCGAATCGCTGAAATGACCAGTGGATGTGACCATGAGCCATTTTGCTTCTTTCGGAATACCAATAGAGAATTCCCCTTCCGCATTCGTAACAGTTCCGAGTTGTGTGCCTTTGTAATAGACCAACGCGTACGCGGGGTTTCCTTCGTCGTCTAAGACAACACCTTTGACCTGCGCTTGGCCAATATTCCAAATTGAAATACTGGCTATTAATGCAATAATGTATTTCATGGTTTAAGGATGTTGTTCCATGCTTCTGTACTTGCAACAGCCATGCACGCGATCGTATTGCGCATCGGTTGCGTTCGATTTCTCGGTGTCGTATCCGGCGGCATTGATCAGCGAATGAATTTTATCAAGCGTAATCTTCGTCGGATTAAAAGTAATTTCTAATCGATGCGTGGTCAGGTTATAATCATGAGCGACTACTCCTTTCACATCAACTGCTTTTTCAATGGTGGTTTCACACATACCACACGCCCCGGCTACCCAGAAATTTGCAGTTGTGTTTTTTGTTTTTTGCGCAAACGCGCTGAATGAAAGCATGCATAAAGCAAGCACAATTGTGTTTTTCATTTTTAAGAAGATTTTTGATATTTAACATTTCTATTCTATCCACTTCGTGGACCAATCCCGGAGGGACATATCCACTTCGTGGACCAATCCCGTTGGGATACATCCGCTTTGCGGACTAATCCTGAAAGGAACAATCCCGTTGGGATACATCCGCTTTGCGGACTAATCCTGAAAGGATGTATCCACTATGTGGACTAATCCCGTTGGGACTTTTCTACAACAGAAAAGAGAATACCGTTCATACGTTATCGGAACAAACGAAGTAGTTGGAAGACTAGCCGATTGGCTATTTCCTTCAACATAAAATAAAAAATAAGTAGGCTCAGGATTAGAGGCAATTAATTGCGGAGCAGAAGGAGATGCGCATTGCTCGTGTTCACTTTCGTATTGAAGCGCCACAAGCACATCTTCCATGCAGCCGTCGGAATGGCAACATCCCTTGTGATCAGAGTGAGAATCGTCGTGATGATCGTCACCGAATTCGAAGAAATGAATGGCTTGTAATTTCCCACAACAGAAGTGCAGCTTGGCTTCCAGACCGAAAGACATTAAGCTGTATAGGCCCAAGATAAATATCAGGGTGAGCTTGCGCATATTTCAAAGGTAAAACATTTTTTCATGTATTTCGACGTTGTACCTTTGCAATCTAAAATAAAAGAATCAATGAGCAATTCTATGGATATGTCAGATGTTCTGATCAAACTGGGAATTCAAGCGGAAAATCTTGGAACCAGCACAGGACAAAATTTTTTCTCGAACGGAGATTTAATCACCTCGTATTCTCCAGTAGATGGGGAAGAAATCGCGAAGGTGCAAACCACAACGAAAGAAGATTATGAGAAGGTGGTGACCACTGCCTTGGAAGCATACAAGACATGGCGCCTAATGCCTGCTCCAAAGCGTGGCGAAATTGTTCGTCAGTTTGGAAATCGCCTTCGCGATTACAAGCACGAGCTTGGCATGTTGGTGAGTTATGAAATGGGAAAAAGCTTGCAAGAAGGTTTGGGTGAAGTGCAAGAGATGATCGACATCTGCGATTTCGCTGTTGGATTATCTCGTCAACTCTATGGTTTAACCATGCACAGCGAACGTCCGGGTCACCGCATGTATGAGCAGTGGCACCCCCTTGGTGTTGTTGGAATCATTTCAGCATTCAACTTCCCGGTTGCAGTATGGGCTTGGAACAGCGCATTGGCTTGGATTTGCGGAGACGTTTGTATTTGGAAAGGATCTGAGAAAGCGCCGCTTTGCGCTATTGCTTGTCAAAATATTTGGAACGAAATCGCTGCAGAGAATCACCTTCCGGAAGGAATTTCGGCCATCGTTTCTGGCGATGTGAAAGTAGGAGAGATGATGACTGTTGACAATCGCATTCCATTGATCTCTGCAACAGGAAGCACTCGCATGGGTCGCATTGTTGGAGCGAAAGTGGCAGAGCGTTTTGGAAAGTCGTTGCTGGAGTTAGGTGGGAACAATGCGATTATTGTTACTGAAAATGCAGATTTGAAAATGACCATCATTGGTGCAGTGTTCGGTGCAGTGGGAACTGCTGGACAACGTTGCACTTCAACACGTCGCTTAATCATTCACGAAAGTGTTTACAACGAAGTTAAAGAGAAGTTGGTAGCTGCTTACGGACAGATTCGCATTGGAAATCCATTGGATTCAAACAACCACGTAGGTCCGTTGATCGACACGATGGCGGTTGACACCTATTTGAAAGCTATTGAAAAAGCGAAGTCTGAAGGCGCGAACTTCATTGTTGAAGGTGGTGTTGTAACTGGAGAAGGCTATGAGAGCGGATGTTACGTGAAGCCATGTATTGCTGAAGTGAAAGACAGCAGTTTGGAAATTGTGCAACACGAAACGTTTGCTCCGATTTTATACATCATGAAGTACAAAGAATTGGACGAGGCCATTGCTATGCAAAACGGGGTTGTGCAAGGATTGTCGAGTGCTATCATGACAACTAACATGCGTGAAGCAGAGCGCTTCTTAAGTTGCGAAGGTTCAGACTGCGGTATTGCGAATGTGAACATCGGAACTAGCGGTGCTGAGATTGGTGGAGCATTTGGAGGAGAGAAAGAGACCGGTGGCGGACGCGAAAGCGGATCTGATGCGTGGAGAAATTACATGCGCAGACAAACCAATACCATCAACTATTCTACTTCGTTGCCATTGGCACAAGGAATTAAATTCGATTTATAATGAAGGCTTGGATGCTCTTGTTTTTCGCTGCTTTCAGCGGAACTGTTTTTTCGCAATCGCATCTGATTGTGTTTAAAGTTGAAGACAAAAGCATTCCTTGTCGAATAGATCTGCTCAACGAATCGCGATGGGAAATCGTGAACGGAGTAGAGCGTATTCCAATTGATATTAAATGGGGAAAAGACTCGACGTTTACGTCGAGTCTTCCTCTTTTCAACACGTACTTCGAAGGGAAGAAGGAGAAGGGCATTGTCACGGGTGAGTGGGTAGATCCAACGCGCACGGGTGATTACCGCATTCCTTTTCAAATCGTGAACAACAAGATTCGCGAATTCGATACGAAGGTTCATGCACCTGTTCATGCGAAGTACAAAATTGTTTTTGAAGACGATACTGTTCCGGCCATTTTAGATATGGCTGCTGTGCGAGAAGAGTTCGTTGTTTATGGAACGGTATTGACTGAAACCGGCGATTACCGCTATCTTCAGGGGGGAACCGTTTGAGAACAGTCGGTTTTATTTATCGGCTTTCGACGGAACACATTTGTTCTATTTAGCTGGTCAACTGGTAGACAACAAGATTGATGGTGTCTTCATGAGTGGCAAGCATTACATGGCGAAATTCAGCGGTGAGGCCAATGCAAATTTTGAATTGCGGAAAGCCGATGAATTGACTTGGATGAAGAATCCGAAGGAAACCTTAAGTTTGAAATTGAATTCAGATGCGAAGACCGAACGTTCATTCGGTGAGAAAGATTGGAGGGGAAAAGTGACCTTGGTTCAGATTATGGGAACGTGGTGTCCGAATTGTACAGACGAATCGCGATTCGTGAAGTCGATGTATGAAAAGTACCATGCGCAAGGATTGGAAGTCGTTCCGGTTTCATTCGAACGCGGAACCGATAAGCAAGTTGCGTTTACGCGCATTAATTCTCAAGCGAAACAAATGGCCTTGCCCTATCCCGTTTACCTCGGTACTGGGGCCGATTCGCCGCAGAAGGCTGCTGCAATAGTGTTTGCGCAATTGAATCACGTAATGTCTTTTCCAACATTAATATTGATTGGTAAAGATGGAAAGGTGAAGAAGGTATGGACGGGGTTTTATGGTCCAGGAACGGGAGTGCATTATACGAATCACACGAAGGAGATTGAGGATGCGGTTTTAAGATTGCTTCGCAAAGATTGATGAATCAAAGATTGTTGCACAAAGATTGCGTTGCAAAGATTGTTATACAAAGATTGATTAATCAAAGATTGCTTCGCAAAGGAGAAGACTTTTACGGAGTAAATCTTTCGAAGAATCTTGTGAAACATCTTTCGAAGAATCTTGTACCTCATCTTTCGAAGAATCTTGTGAAACATCTTTCGAAGAATCTTGTACCTCATCTTTCGAAGAATCTTGTGAAACATCTTTCGAAGAATCTTACGAAGTATC
>JBEIFO010000078.1:0-8018 GCA_040382375.1 Crocinitomicaceae bacterium | reverse complement strand
TCCGAATTCAGCCATTGCCGAGCATTGTTTTTTCAGGTCGCTAATTCGCACAACATGCACACACCAAGATTTCGATTCGTCAATGGCACTTGAAAGTAATGACGAGAAAAACACTGTTTTTATTCCGAAAGAAACAACAGCGAGTAGGAGTGCAATGCGATTGAATTTTAATTTATTTTTCGAAGAAAGAAACGAATAGAAATACAACGAAAGGAAGATGAATACGAATGGAAGAGCAAGGAAAAATCTTCCACCTGAAAAGAAAAGGGAATAGGAGCTTTCTTTCGTCTTTTCCAAGAAAAAGGATCCAAGAATGGCCAACAAGACGAAGACAATTGTCCACGCTTCAAGGCGTTTTTTTTTCTTCCACAATAAAATTATTGCAGCTGGAAGCAAGAGCACGCTGATAAATCCGAAGCGCCAAAACAGCGGTGAAACCTGATCGAAGTAATTGTTGAAGCGATAAAGGGTTTCAAGGAAACTGGACCAACTGAGTTTCACGCTGGGCGCTACGTGAATGAGCAATTCCGGATGTGCTTGGTAATAGTGAAAGTTGAAGTAGAAGGGAAGAAGTCCGATTATAAAACCAACACCGAAGAAAAGCGCTGCACGTAAAATGAATTTCTTGTTCCAATGAATGCTTGGAATGATGAGTGGAAGAAGCAAGGCGCTGTTCAAATTTCCATAGAGACCCCATCCAATAAAAAGTCCTGCGAAAACCAGTGAGAGATTGTTTCGGAAATATTTCCAACAGAATAATCCGAGACTTACAAAAAATATTCCGCCAACGAATCCGCGAGGAATGGCTGTGAGTAGACTGTATTCCAACGGAAGCAAAAGGCAAACGATCAGTGGAATGAGGGCAGATTGCGCGGAAAGTTTATGTTTGAAATAAAACGCTAAAAGAAAAAATGGCGTGGTGGAAAGGATCAGCGTTGCAAGCGGAAGCGCTGCGTAAACGGGAAATCCGATTTTCATGAAAGGCACGGCCAACAAGGGTTCTATGTTCGGTCCGTAGCTTTGTCCGTAAAAGCAAGGTCCGTGAAAAACACCGTTCGAAAGGTCGGTAGCCACTTGCCACAAGAGCGTTTGATCGCTGTCTGTGTATTGAATGGAAAAGAAGAAATACACCAGGATTTTTTCTACCAGCACCATTGCCGAAAGCAAGTAAAAGAGTCTGTTGTATTGCTGTTGATTCATGGTTAAATGTCCACAAAGGATGAATGCTTGCACAAGTTATTATATTTTCGTGAGGAATGTCGAAACTGGAAAATGATATTTCTTTTTTAAAAGGAGTTGGACCTGCGCGGGCTGATCAATTTCGCATGGAATTGGGTATTCGCACGTGGGAAGATTTGCTCATGCATTATCCGTTTCGGTATGTAGACAAGAGTCAAGTTCAGAAGGTGCGCGACGTGAAGTCAGACGCCGTTGCTGTTCAGTTGCAAGGAACAATTGTGCGGTTGACGGAACTGGGCGAAGCGCGCGCCAAGCGTTTGGTTGGAATCTTTCAAGACGAGACAGGTACCATGGAGTTGGTGTGGTTCAAGGGAGCGCGTTGGCTGAAGAGCAGTTTGCCTTTGAACAAGCCTTGTTTGGTGTATGGAAAACCAACCGAGTTCAAAGGCAAATTCAACATTGCTCATCCAGAAGTGGAAGAGATTGAATCTTCGCGCATGGCGGCTGGTGTGGGTTTGAAGCCGGTGTATAGCACAACAGAGAAGATGTCGAACAGAGGTTTGAACAGCAACGTGATTGGAAAATTAACGTTGCAGTTGTGTGAAGAAGTTCGTCATGAAATTCCGGAAGTGTTGCCTCAGGAATTGATTCAACAATACAAATTAATTTCTCGCGCGGAAGCGTTGGTGCAATTGCACGCGCCTGCGAATGCAGAGAAGTTGGAGCAAGCGCGCAGAAGATTAAAGTTTGAGGAATTGTTTTTCCTTCAGTTGCAAGTGTTGCAAACGAAGTTGGCGGGCACGGTAGAGCAGCGCGGTGTGGTGTTCGAGAAGGTTGGAGAATTATTCAATTCGTTTTATAAAAAGCATTTGCCGTTTGAATTAACGGGAGCGCAGAAACGTGTGGTGAAAGAGATTCGCACCGATGTTGTGAAGGGCTTTCACATGAACCGTTTGGTTCAGGGCGATGTTGGAAGTGGAAAAACCATTGTTGCGCTTATGGCTATATTGTTAGCCATAGACAACGGCTATCAGGCTTGTCTCATGGCGCCTACAGAGATTTTGGCGAATCAGCATTACGAAGGCATTTCGCAATTGCTCGAGCCGTTGGGTGTTCGCGTTGAATTGTTAACGGGTTCAGTGAAGAAGAAGAGTCGTGTTCCGTTAATGGAAGATTTGAAGAGTGGTGAATTGAAGTTCATTATTGGAACGCACGCGTTGATAGAGCCTGTTGTTGAATTTGCGAATTTGGGATTGGTGGTGATCGATGAGCAACATCGGTTTGGTGTTGCGCAACGCGCGGCCTTGTGGAAGAAGGCGGCTTTGCCTCCGCATATTTTAGTCATGACCGCAACGCCTATTCCGCGTACGTTGGCCATGACGGTGTATGGCGATTTAGATGTGAGTATTATTGATGAGCTTCCTCCGGGTAGGAAGCCGGTGAATACGCAGTGGCACACCGATGCTTATCGGTTGATGTTGTTTGAATTTATTCGTCAGGAAATTGCATTGGGTCGTCAGGTCTATGTTGTTTATCCGATGATTGAAGAGAGCGAGAAGATGGACTACAAAGATTTGTTCGACGGATACGAAAGTATGTCGCGCGCCTTTCCATCGCCGAAGTATTTTATTTCCATTGTTCATGGAAGAATGAAAGCGGAAGATCGCGATTTCGAGATGAAGCAATTCATAGAGAAGAAGACGCAGATTATGGTGGCTACCACGGTTATTGAAGTTGGGGTGAACGTTCCGAATGCGAGTGTTATGGTGATAGAGAGTGCCGAGCGTTTTGGCTTGTCTCAATTACACCAGTTGCGCGGCAGAGTAGGGCGTGGAGCCGATCAGAGTTATTGTGTTCTCATGACTGGACACAAGCTCAGCGACGACACGAAGTTGCGCATGGAGACGATGGTTCGCACAACGGACGGATTTGAAATTGCTGAAGTCGATTTACGCTTACGCGGACCGGGCGATTTGGCGGGTACAGCGCAGAGTGGTGTTTTGCAGTTGCGCATAGCAGACATGGTGAAGGACCAACAGATGATGGCCGCCGCTCGCAACATCGCCAACGAATGGCTCACCGAAGATCCGAATTTATCTAGCGAAAGCAGCATGCCTATTCGCGAGGAACTTTTGCGTTTGAAGAAGAAGAAGAGTGATTGGAGTGGGATTTCTTGATCGCGAAGCGATCAATTACTTCGTGATCAATTCTTCGAATCAATCTTTCAGATCAATCACTTCGTGATCAATTCTTCGAATCAATCGCGTTGCGATCAATCGTTCCGATTAATCCGGAGGATTATAAAGGCCGGTGAAAGGATTAGATAAGAGATAATTCGAATTTAAAATCGCCAAACAAAAAAGAGAGCCCCTACTTCTGTGTAAGAGCTCTCTTTAGATTTTTCTCCCCCAGCTTTGCTGGGGGGATTTCGGATTCCGCTCGCTGAGCGAGCTCTAGTTTTGAACAACAAATCGCTTCACCATCTCATTCACTTTAATGAAGTAGTTTCCATTGTTGAAATTTTCAAGCTGAATGAGTTCGTTGGTTGATTGAATTCTGTTTTTGTAAATCACTTTTCCAATTGCATCGAAAACAACATATTCTTCACCGAGAAGAGATGTGTTCACTTGAAGTGTGATGCTAGTTGAAGCTGGATTAGGATAAAGTGCAATTCTTGTTGAAGTGAATTCTTCAATGCCCACTGTTGAATCGAGAATATTCGAATGCGAATAGACTAACGTTCTTTGCGGGTCGCAACTTACTCCAGCAACTTCAATCATATAATATGTTTCTCCGACAGGAGGATTAACATCTGTGAAGGAGTTTAAGTTGCTTGCAATGGTGGTAAGCAGATTAAGTGAGCTTGCAGATGAACCTCTGTAGATTGAATAGCTTCCAAAATCAAAACCTTCGTAGTCACTCCAGATTAAATTCACGTTGCTACCTATACCTTGATTCGCAGTTAAGTGGATTGTTTTGTGGAAGTTTGACGTAGATGATAAGATTCCGCAAGTGTCGATCAATGCGAGTTTATATCGATTTGCTTGAATTTGAGGATCTGAATTTAAGTCTTCAAAAATTCCAATAGATCCGTAGGCAACTGTTCCAATTTGCGCATATTCATTTGCAACATTTGTTTCTTTCAATACTACGTATGAATTAATCAAATCAGATGTTACCGGTTCCCACACCACATTGTTCTTTCCCGTTACTTGATCGACAGTTACAATACAAACTGGCACTGGATCTAGGATTGAGAAGTTCACTGATACAGGTCCAGCTGAAACTGCACATCCGTTTTCATCAATTGCTGTTATGCTGAAATCTCCTGAAGCATTTACATTGATAGAACTAGCAGTAAGTCCGTTACTCCAAAGAAGGTTTGTATATGTTCCTCCTGAAACGGTCAATGTTGCTTCTCCACCCGCACAACCTGCGTTAGCTTGTTCAACAAGTATACTTGGAATGATAGCGCTTGGCAATTGATTGACGGAAACAATATTTGAAACTGCGGTGCATCCGTTTTGATTGATACTCACTTGGTAGTTTCCACCTGATGAAACTGAAATGTTTTGATTTGTTTCATTTGGAATTAAAGTTCCATTCAAATACCATTGGTAGGTAATTCCAGTAGCTGAAGTAGCGGCTTGCAATTGAAGTGTTGTTCCTGCGCAAAACGTATTGGTGGTTGAACTTGCGGCGCTTACAGAAATTGAACAGTTGTTATTCACTGCAAAGAGGTAAGAAGAGCCTGAGCATGCGCCATCGCTTTCAGTAAGTGTCAATTGATAAGGACCGTTTTGTCCCCACATAATAGACACGTTGTTTGTGCCTTGTCCAGATGCAATTGCTCCATTGGTTACTGACCAGTTGTATGTGTTTCCTGGAATAGGATTTACAATGTAGTTGTATGCGTTGAATGGCGTGATGTTCGGATTTCCAATGATGGTTTGAGCAGCGAAAGAACTATATGTAAGAACCTTTGCTCCGGACATCCAACTTCCTGAAATTCCGTATGAGGCATCGGGTGTTACGAAACAAGCATACGTTCTTGTTCCTGTAAATGCGTCAACTGCAAGAGTTGAAGCAGTTGCTCCTGGAATTATGTTCCAACCGGAAGTGTTAGATCCTGATGGAACAGGATTGTTGCCTGTTTTGAAATACCATTGGAAAGAGTAGTTGGTAATTGCTGTTGGAACAGTGCTTATTGAAATATCGTAACTTGTTACCTCTGGGCAGATGGTATTGGTTGTGTTCTCAACGAAGCCATAGTCAAAGGGAATTCCTGCACACGTGCAATCCGATGTTATCGTATCTAGCAGTGTGTTAGAATTTCCATCATCACAGGTGTTACTTAAAAAATAACAAGACCCATCGTCACACCCCGCCGTTGAATTGAAATTACACGCAAGTGGGTTGGTACATCCGGCATAAATACAAGTTCCATCGTTACAAATTGCATTACTGTTGTAGTTACATGCATTCGTTTCAGTGCAACCTGGAATTAAGCAATCAAAAACACCAAGAGAAAAAGTAGTTGTGTCAGAACCAAATTCATTTACTGCGATTACCGTGTAATTTGTAAGCGATGATAAAGCTGTCGGAGTTCCTGAAATTTCACCAGTCGAAGAATTGAAAATTAATCCCGCTGGTAATTCCGGATAGATTCTCCAACTACCGAGAGAGATTTTTTTGATTTTGTGATTCGACATATCTGAAATAACAAGATCACCATTCAAATCAATTATCACATCAAAGGGATAGTAAAATTGCGCAAGTGTCCCCACTCCATTTTGGTCACCTAAAATGCTGCCTGCGATGGTCGATACATAGCCCTGTGGTGTGATTTTGCGAATTAGACCGTTATACTGATCCACGAAAAAAATGTTGTCGAAAGAATCAATAGCGATACTGCTAGGGGCATATAGCATTGCATTTGTCCCATAACCATCCGCATTACCTTGAATACCTCCAGCAAAAGTTGAAACTATCCCTTCTGGTGATATTTTACGAATTGCATTATTCGACCTGTCAGTAACAAATATATTTCCTTGACTATCCAGAGCAAGACCGCTTGGAGAATAGAATTTACTTTCAGCATTTGTTCCGTCTAAAAAACCTTGTTGACCACCCGCAATAGTCGTAACATTCCCGCTTGTATCTATTTTTCTGATTCTGTTGTTGTAGGTGTCGGCAATATATATATTTCCTGCTTGGTCTATTGCAATTCCCTCAGGGGCATAAAATTGGGCAGTTGATACTTGCCCATCTAGAAAGCCCTGCGTGGTGCCAGCATAATCAGTCACATTGCCGTTAATGTCAATTTTTCGAATTTTAAAATTCCAACGGTCGCAAATGTATAAGTTTCCTAAGTTGTCTGTAACTACATCACTTGGAAAAGCAAATCTTGCTTCCAGACCAATACCGTTTGAATAACCATTTGCGCCGAAATAGCTCCCCGCGACAGTAATTATCTGTCCATCAGTAGTTACTTTTCGAATTTTCGAATTTAGATTATCTGCCACAAAAATATTTCCTGAATTATCAATACAAATACCCTGAGGTGAATATAATTGCGCAGAGCTTATGGGGCCATCCTCAAAACCACCTGGAACTGTTCCAGCAATAGTCGTGACGGATCCTAATTGCACTTCAGGCACAGCACCGCCGTTGTTGGTTGGTAGAATAGTTCCCGCAGAAATATTCAGTGAAAGAACCGTTGGGTTTTGATAGTTTATCGATGGAGCTGTTTGTGCATTCAAATTACCAATGGTACTGATGCATGAAATTGTGATGAATAAAGCAAAAATGGTTTTCAACGTGATGATTGGTTTGTTATTGAAATTCATAAGTTGTTTTTTAGTCTTTTTTCGGTTTACGAATATAACCTTAAATCATCTTCGATGATCAATCTTGCAGATCAATTGCTTCGCAATCAATCACCTTTGGTGAGCAATTCTGCGGATTTATCTGAGCGTTGATCGAAGCGTGATTTAAAGATTATCAACTTTGTCGGAAATTTCTTTCAATTTATTCTGTAAAATTCTTTTTTCGGGTAACTGTGTTTTATACTCCGAAACCATAGTAGTAGATAAGTTGCGGCTCAAAGAATATTCAACTACTTCGTTGTCTTTGTCTTTACAAAGTAAAATACCGATGCTAGGATTTTCATTCGGTTTTTTAACATCTCTATCTAAAGCTTCTAGGTAGAAATTCAGTTGCCCAATATGCTCAGGCCTGAACTTGTCGGCCTTTAGTTCAATAGCAATCAAACACTGTAGACCTCTATGGAAGAACAGTAAATCAACATAAAAGTCGCTCGCACCAACCTGAAGCTTAAATTCTTCACCAATAAAGATGAAGTCTTTACCTAATTCAATAATAAAATTTTTCATTTGTCTTAACAGACCCTTCTGTAAATCTGCCTCACTATGTGGTTCTGGCAAACTTAAAAATTCAAATACATAACTATCTTTAAAGACGTTTTTTTCGGCATCCAGAATTTCTCTCACCGGTGGTGAGAGTTTTGAATTCCCAATCATCGTCCGCTCGAACAAGCTTGAAGATATTTGTCTCTCTAGCTCCCTCTTGCTGTAGTTTTCTCTTTTAGTTATTTCCAAATAGAATAACCTCTCCTCGTGAGATTTACACCTTGAGAAAATTGCCAAATTGTGGGTCCAACTTATTTCTCTCACCACTGTTGAGAGTTTTAGATCTCCCTTATAAGCCTCATAAAACTGCTTCATTCTCCAAATATTCTTGTCCGAGAATCCCTTTAAATTCGGCTCAATTTTCTTAATGTAATTGGCTAATTCCGTCACAATAGAATCACCCCATTC
>JBEIFO010000077.1:0-8077 GCA_040382375.1 Crocinitomicaceae bacterium | reverse complement strand
GGCATAATGACGAACATCTACGCGCTTTCCCTCGTCGTTCATAACAAAAGGTTCGTAGTACAAAGGCACCGCCATGCTTGCGCGCACGCCGTCTACAATGCGCATATTCGGATAACGATAATAATCGAAATACTCTGCCTTTTGATGATTCATGCAGGTAGCCGTAACCACCAATTCACGATAGGTTGAATCTTTATCGGCGAGTTTCTTCAACTCCATAAATGTCATATCCTTGTTTCCTGTTTTCGCAGCAACCAACTCTTCCATCCACCTCAAAAAACGTTCTCCGCGGTAGTATCCCATGCGCTTCCGAAGTCGATGAAGTCCTCCAATAAAGAATCCACAACCATCGTTCAACTTAGCGAAATTCATTTCGCCAATGATTACGGAAATTTCGGTAGGAGTATATCCCACCGCAAATAAACATGACGTAATAGCGCCCGAAGACGCTCCGGCAACGCGACGAATGTCTTTCAAGTAACCCCGCGAATCCATTTCCATAAGTGCCCCGCAATAAGCCACCCCACGAATTCCGCCGCCTTCAAACACTAGGTTTTCGAAATGTGCGTGGCCTAGTCTATACTGACGTTCCATCTGCGCCATGACGTGAGGCGGTTCAGCTTGTGCACTTAAAAATTTCGAACTAAAAAAAAGTGCAAATAAAAAAAAGAGGTGTTTACTTTGAAGCATAATTCAAAAATACGCAGAATGTCAAAAATTCATTTGGAAATAATAGCAACCAATCCAGGGTCGTGTCTTATTGCGAACGAGAACGGAGCAACACGATTGGAGGTATGTTCGGCTTTACAAGTTGGCGGATTAACTCCTGCATTGTCATTAATTGAATTTGCCGTTGAACGAACTTCTTGTGATATAGCGGCACTCATTCGCTTGCGCGAAGGATCTTTTGTTTATTCGGAAGAGGAAATTAAAATTATGTGCAACGACATTCGTCGTTCTAAGGACAAAGGAATTAAAGCCGTTGTAGTTGGTGCATTGAATGCCGACGGAACCATTGACTTCAAAGCATTGGAGCGATTTGTAAAAGCTGCAAATGGGATAGACGTGGCCTTTCAACGCGCATTCGACGTTTGTACCAATGGGGATGAAGCGATAGCGCAATTGGAAAGCGCAGGGTGCAAGCGATTGCTTTCTTCAGGAAAAAAGATGTCTTGTGTTGAAGGAATTGATAATTTGAAACGCTACGCTTCATTAGCGAACACCATGGAGATTATGCCCGGCTCAGGACTTCGTAGTTCGAATATTGCGCAAGTGTATGACGAATGCTTTTCAAGCTATCACACCAGCGCTTCCGAGATTGTACATGCTGGTGAATTAGGCGTTATGCCGAAGGAATATCTTCGCGCGAATGCAAAAGAAGTTCGGACAATCGCTCAATTTCTTTCCGATAAATAATTACATCATTCTCTTTCCTCTCATTCCGTCGTAAATTCGCGGCATGGCAGTGGAGATAAAAAATAGAAAAGCCCTCTTTCAATATTTCATATTGGAAGAGTTCACTGCGGGTATTGTTTTGACTGGAAGTGAAATCAAGAGCATTCGCGCGGGCAAAGCAAACATTGCCGAGGCCTATTGTAAGTTGAATGGAAACTCTCTGATTATCCTGAACATGAACATTGCACATTATGGGAATGCTGGCTACGCTCAACACGAAGAACGTCGGGTAAAAACATTACTCATTCAACAAACAGAAATTGATCGCTTGAAGCGAAAACTGAAAGATACAGGTGTAACCATTATACCTATGCGCTTATTCATTTCAGAAAAAGGCTGGGCTAAATTGGATATTGCTTTAGCAAAAGGTAAAAACGTTGGAGACAAACGCGCCGATGTGAAAGACAAAGACCTTAAACGCGAAGCGGATCGAGCTAAACTTCGCTAGCCCCTCGCCAACGGCATTCGCAGCGCTGCTGCATTCGTGCTTAAGCACATTCGCCTCTGGCATTCGTTGCTTCGCAACATTAGTGGCTCTGCCACATTCGTCCTTTAGGACATAAACTCTTCCTCTACAAGGTATTTCCGAATCTTATCACTCAACTTTTCCGAAACAGGAACAAGCGGCAGTCTCAAGTAGTTTTCGCAAATATCAAGATGGGCAAGAACTTCCTTGACTCCAGCAGGATTTCCTTCGGCAAATAACAAATGAATCAAATCTAACAACTTGTAATGAATGGCTCTCGCCTCTTCGAAATTGTTATTCAAAGCTGCTTGAATCATTTGAGAGAATTCCTTCGGAAAAGCATTTCCAACTACAGAAATTACACCATCACATCCAGCAGCTAAAAGAGGTAAGGTCAAGGCGTCATCACCACTGATAACCATGAACTCTTTCGGAGTAACGTTAATGACATTCATGATTTGCTCTACGCTTCCACTTGCTTCTTTAATACCAATGATGTTCTTGCATTCAAAGGCAATGCGAGCAACGGTATCAGGCATCATATTCACAGCAGTTCTTCCTGGAACATTGTACAACACAATTGGAATTTTGCTTGCTTCACTGAGGGCTTTGTAATGCTCAACCAAGCCATTCTGAGTTGGCTTATTGTAATAAGGAGTCACGGAAAGAATAGCATCTACACCTTCTGTATCCATTCTGCTTAATTGCTGAACAAGCTCATACGTGTTGTTTCCACCTAAACCTAAAACAATAGGCTTAGACCCATTGTTAGCTTCTAATACAGTGTCTAGAACTTCTTTCTTTTCTTCTTTAGTGAGGGTAACCGACTCGCCGGTTGTTCCTTGAACAACCAAATAATCAACTCCACCTTCAATTAAATGGGACGTTAATTTTTTGAGTCCAGCAATATCTACTGAACCATCTTTGCGAAAAGGCGTAACCATTGCCACACCTAATCCTCTCAACTTCTCTCTCATTTTTATTTTATTTGTGGATTGCTTAAATACACATCCAAGTTTTGTAGATACTTGTCAATGGTTGGGTTGTCCCCAAGATCAATCATAAAATCGCATTGCAAAGCGGCGCGCGAATCACGCAACCCTACTTTCATTCGTGCTTTGCTCTCTTTGAATATGAAATTCAACGGAACATGATCACCGTTAGATAAGTCTATCAGAATATCAAAATCTTCCTTCGTGAACTTGGAAACATTCTGCACAGGACGCAGATACCAGTTCAAATCGTCTTTGGTAAAATATTCAAACTCTAGTTTCTGTGATTGCCAAATTGGTAAATTCTTACTTGAATCATTTACAAAACCAACACATCGCACGTGACGAACACCAAACTTATCTTTAAGATATTTCGCAAATGCTTTTATTTTATTGAAGTAGCGTTCGTCGGCATCTACGTACATTATTCCAATTGATTGCGCATCGTGAAAATTAGAACCCGAACGCATACGCGATACGTCAGGTAATTTTCCCAAAGCACGTCTGCCAGCAGATAATTTTATTTTTTCTACGAACTTCATTCTTACAAATTTACGAACACTTTTCTATATTTCGAACGTCACAGCTTAAAAGCGGAATATATTTGAAACCATTCAACTCAAATTATGACTAAAAAAGGACTTTCCCTCTTCGCCCTAACCATGATTGCCATTGGAAGCACCATTGGCTCAGGAATATTTAAAACCCCTACTAGCATTGCCCAGGCAGTGCCTGACCCTATGTGGATGACCGTGCTTTGGATTGCAGGCGGTGTGGTATCCATGATTGGCGCATTGGTATATGCTGAAATGGGCGGACGCTTTCCAAAAGGTGGCGGAATCTATACGTACTTAAAGGAAGCCTTTGGACCACTACCAGCATTTTTATACGGCTGGTGTTTACTTACGGTGGTTTCATCGGGCACAATCGCAGCTCTCATTGTTGTCTTTGCCGATTACTCTCAAAAGATTGTCGGTTTTTCAGATCAGCTTATTCCTGTAGTAGCCGCCTCGTCTATTGTTATACTCACCCTATTCAACATGTTTAGCTTAGACAGCTCGAAATGGTTTGCGAATGTTTCAACTGTTATGAAAATCATTGGTATTTACGGCCTACTTATTTTGCTCCTTTTCTTGGGCACGAATAACATCTTCGACAACAGCATTTCAGTCTCTGAAATTTTCACAAGTGAAAAAGCTCAAGGATTCGGTTGGGCGAAAGCATTTGTTGGTGTGCTTTGGTCATACACCGGATGGCACTACGCGAGTTTCGTAACCAATGAAGCGGAGAATCCGAAGCGCAACGTACCACTTGCACTTATTCTTGGAACGTTAGTCGTTACCCTTTCATACGTATTGGTGAGCATAGGCTATATGAATGTATTGAGTATTGAGGAAATTCAAAACAGTAAAACACTAGCAGCAGATGCCATGGAAAAAATTATTCCAGGTGGATCATTCGCTGTGTCTATTCTTATTGCGCTTTCTGTATTTGGTTGCGCGGGGCTATACGTGCTAGCAACACCGCGCATTGTTCAACAGATGTCGAATGAAGGACTTTTCTTTGAAGCGTTCGGAAAATCACATCCAAAATTCGGAGTGCCCGTAAACGCCATTCTATTGCAATCGGCTTGGGCCATTGTGCTCATCTTCGTTTGGGGAAAATTCGAGGCGCTCTATACTTATGTAACAATTACAGAGTGGTTCTTCTTGGCTATGGCTTGTTCTGGAATATTTGTTTTCCGAATGAAAAAGATGGGACAAACAGATGGCATTTTCAAATCGCCACTTTATCCTGTTTTACCAGTCTTGTTTATTGCAGTAGTAGCTTGGTTCATTGTGAAAAATGCGTTGAGCGATGATCCTGCTGCATACTTCGGACTTATGGTTATTCCTGTTGGCGCCGTTGTTTATTACGTTTACGGAAAGCGTAAATCAAAATAACTCTAACCATTTCAATACTTAAAGCCCACTTCGGTGGGCTTTTTCACGCGCTAGAAGCTAGCAAATCAAGGCATTTCAGAATAAAAACCTCGTGGTTATGAACAACAACGGGCTTTTTTCAACAAAATGATAAAATTCCTCAGTGTTTACTTGCGAATTAGAAAGAGCTTCTTTTACATTTGGAATAACAAACAAATGTTTAATTTATAAAAACCAAAACAAAATGAACAAAGCAGAATTGATTGATGCTATCGCAGCATCTTCTAAGCTTACAAAAGCTGATTCGAAGCGTGCATTAGATGCATTCATCGAAGTGACTACAAAAGCATTGAAAAAAGACGACCGTGTTGCCCTAGTTGGTTTCGGTTCTTTCTCTACTTCAAAGCGTGCGGCTCGTAAAGGACGTAACCCACAAACTGGTAAAGAAATCACTATCAAAGCTAAGAAAGTAGTTAAGTTCAAAGCTGGTACTGAGTTATCTTCTAAAGTGAAGTAATTTTCAGTTTCGAAAAATATGAGGGCTGCTTCGGCAGCCCTTTTTATTTTTGCAAACCATGAGTCAAGAATTATACGATCTCTTTTGCGAAGCACTCACCCCGTTCAAGCAACAGCGTTTCGACGAAGTCGTTAATTTGCGAACACGCTATTTAACTGTTGTACTTGAAGATCTCTATCAATCGCACAACACTAGCGCCATTCTCCGCAGCATGGAATCGTTCGGGATTCAAGACGGATATTTAATTGAAAACACAAATTCATTTCAACATTTACAACGCATCTCAAAAGGCGCTGGCAAATGGCTATCCCTTCATCGATACAATTCAACACGAAACAATACCGCTGAATGTGTTCGCGATTTAAGAAGCAAAGGCTATCGTTTAGCTGTAACGCATTTACACGGCAACTCAATTCCACTTGCTGAATTAGACCTGTCTCAAAAAACTGCGCTGGTCATGGGAACGGAACTTTCCGGTGCCAGCGAATACATGGTTGAGCAGGCAGATGTGCTTGTACACATACCCATGCAAGGATTTACTGAAAGTCTCAATGTCTCTGCTGCAACTAGCATTGCGTTGCAGCACTTGACCACTAACTTGCGCAGCAGCTCAGTTGACTGGCAATTGAGTGAGCAAGAAAAACTAGCGCTAAAACTTGAATGGGCTCGACACAGCATTCACTGGTGGAAGCACATTGAAGCCGAATGGCAAAACAAAAATCATGTCTGAAAAAATTGCATTAAACACTTCCAACAAGGCGCTATTGAATATGGCTCTGCCCTTGTGCATGGGAGCTTTCGTGCAATTCATTGTTGTACTCGTAGATAATTATTTCGTTGCGCAATTGAATGGGAAAGCCATGAGCGCAGTGAGTTTCGTTGGACTTATTTACATTGCGCTTGCCATGCTTTCAGCTGGATTATCAAATGCCTCGCAAATACTTATCGCAAGAAAACGCGGTGAAGGACGAAGTGAAGAAATACCTACCGTTTTTGCCAATGCATTATTCATTGGTGTATTTATCGTCCTGATTCAATTTCTCGTTTTAGCTTTTTTCATCCCCACTTTTTTAGATCGAAGTATTGAAGATGAGGAGACGCGGAATTACATGAAAACCTTTGCAGAAACACGGGCATACGGATTTATATTTTTCACTTTCATTCAAGTGCTGCAATCTTTTTGGTCTGGCATTGCCCTTACGCGAAGTATGATCTATTCCACGATCACCGTGGCTATTTTCACAATAGTCTTTGACTATTTATTCATTTTCGGAAATTTCAATTTCCCAAGAATGGAAGTCCGCGGAGCTGCTATCGCAACCAATATTGGAGAAGCAGCTGCCGCTATCGTTCTGTTTGTATACACCATCTTCCATGCGAAATACAAGGAAGTTAGACTCTTCCGAAACTTATATCGCGTTCCTTTCAATTACACGAAAGACCTTTTGAAATTAGGCGTTCCTATTATGCTGCAGATGGTGGTAGCCCTGAGTATCTGGATCATCTTCTTCGCATTCATAGAAAAGAAAGGAGATGATTCGTTTCAAAGCGCATTCATTGTCCGTAACATGTACATGTTGGCTTGGGTAAGCGTTATGGGATTTTCAAGCACTACCAAAACCTATGTGTCTGGACTACTTGCGGAAAAAAGAAGTGCTGAAATTTTTCATGTCATCAAAAGACTCGCTCTTTTGAATTTCACATTCATAATCATTCTCACACACGGGCTGTGGCTTTATCCGGAAAGCATTGCACATCTTTTCAACGCCAATGAAGAAACCACACGACTCACCGTTAAGAGCATGTATATTGTTCTTCCCGCAATATCCATTTTCGCTATAACCAGCATTCTATTGGCCGCTGTGGAAGGGGCTGGAAAGACCATTCAAGGATTCTTCATTGAGCTTGGCACAACCGTATTGTACCTCTCCTACGCCTACTACATTGCGTTTTATACAGATGCCGATGTGGCCATAATATGGACTTCGGACTATGTCTATTTCCTGGGTCTTGGGCTTTTTTCTATGTTGGTGTTTCGAAATACCGCGTGGTTCAAAAAAACACAGAGGAAAGATTTCCACAATGGCTGATTATTCGAAAGGGAGGTAGTAATTTTATGCTCCTATCTGAATAAGTTCCATGTATTTAATTTTCGACACAGAAACCACCGGTCTTCCTCAAAGCTACAAAGCTCCTTTAACCGATTTTAACAATTGGCCTAGGCTTGTGCAATTGGCGTGGCAGCTGCATGGCGCAAGCGGAAATTTAATTTCGCAAGGAAGCATCATTGTTCAGCCCAATGGATTTTCCATTCCCTATACTTCTGAAAAGATTCACGGCATTTCAACCGAACGTGCTACGAAAGAAGGTATTCCACTGAGTGAATGCTTGGATCAATTCGAAGTGGCTCTTGCGCAAACTCAATATGTAGCGGGACATAATATTGAATTCGATATAAACATTGTCGGATGTGAATTCCTGCGTGAAGGAAGAACCAATATGCTCGAGCAAATTTCGAGTTTAGATACTAAAGAATTTGGAACCGAATTTTGCGCAATTCCTGGAGGAAAAGGCGGGAAATTCAAATGGCCTACTCTAACTGAACTGCACGAAAAATTATTTCATGTAAAATTTGAAGAGGCTCACGATGCGGCCTATGATGTTGCGGCAACTGGAAAGTGTTTCTTCGAACTCATTCGAATTGGGGTTATTCCAACAGTAAACG
>JBEIFO010000076.1:0-8099 GCA_040382375.1 Crocinitomicaceae bacterium | reverse complement strand
GCATGTGGCTTAGTTGAATGTTCATAGTTTCTAATTTTGTGCGAATATCGGTTAAATTTACTTAGTGTGAAAATTACACTAACCCGAGGTCGCTTTTTAGTTGAATGTAAAACGGTAATTGAAGAATTTTTGGGTAGTATTCTTCCAACTCTGAGAGTTGTGCGCTTTCATTTTGCAAAAGGTAGTGAAGAAGTTCTTGTGCATCTTGAATTTTTCCTAATTCCACCAAGTAAACTGCTCTTCGGTATCCAATATCTGGATTTGATAAATGTACCAAAGTGGCTTCTAGCATGGTGTCCAATGCTTTTTCATTGTTTCCGTATTTGAAAAACGCATCGGCAAGGGCCATCCACGTTTCTTCGTTTTCCGGAAACTCCTTCACTAATTTTTCTCCGAGCGAAATAGACTCCGCGAATTTTTCCATCTTCACCAACACTTCCATTTTGTAAATGGCGTAATCGGGGTTCTTCGATTCTAAATCAATGGCTTTGTCTAAGAATGGAATGGCTTCTGCCAATTTCCCTTGAAGGTCCATGACTACACCAATTCCTAAATAAGCATCGGCCCAATATTCATCTGTTTCAATGCTCTTGTGGTAGTAGAAAAGGGCTTTGTCGTAGTCGTTCAACTTCTCGAAACACTCTCCCACGTGACAGAAAATAGGAGCCTGAGGAGGTTCATGCACATAAGACTCTTCAAGCACTTCAAGCGCTTCGGAATATTTTTCTAATTTGAAAAGTGCATGCGCCTTGTTGTAATAGGCAGGGGCGAAGTCGCTTTGAATGGCTAAACAATAGTCGTAGGCTTCGATCGATTCTTCTGAACGATCAAGTTTTTGAAAAGCGTTGCCAAGGTTGTACCAAGCGGCAAAACTATACGGGTGCTCGTCTATGAATTGCTGGAAGTATATCGCGCAAACGGCGGGTAGTCCAGCCAATTCAAAACAGTATGCAATCTCGTAAAGAAGGGTTTCATTTTCTGGGCTGCGCTCGATTCCTTTTTTCAAAGTGTCGATAGCCTTTTCATATTGCTCGAGGTTCTCATACTCCAAAGCAATCTCTAAATACACATCATCTATTTCTTCTTCGGAACAAATGAGCAATGCGCGCTTGTAATACTGAATGGCTTTGTTGTGCTCGCGCAGTTGGCTGTAAACAGCGGCCATGGTCAATAACATTTCTTCGTTGTTCGGCTCGAATTTCTCTAAGACTTTCAATCGAGAAAGCGCTTTAGATAATTGACCAATGCCTGAAAGAAGTTGAACTTCTTTGATAATCAATGCCGTGTTGTCTGGAAAGAGCGAATACGCATATTCAAGCGCCTTAATGGCTTTTTGATAGCTAAGGTTGGCTTGGTACCCGTCAATGATGGCTTCAAGTTGTTCAACATCGAAGTAATACGATTCGTTTTGTTGAATCATATGCTCGAAACGCGAGATAAGGTCTCCTGTGTTGTGGTAATCTGATGGGTCGTCGCTCATTGAGTAATTTCAGAGTTCAAGTCAAAAATAACCAATAATTCGTGGGGTTTCCGATTAATATTTGAACACGTAATACACGATTTTAATGTATTCGTTGAAGGTTGTAATGAGTCCAGCTTCGAAGGTCCACCACGACTGCGCCTTAAAGTCCTTTGTTTCAGTGCCGAAGAAGTGGACGATTATACCTTTTTCTTGAAATTTCTCCCCGAAGACCATTCCTAATCTGAACAGATGAAAGTCGCTGCTGACCACCGAAATTTCCTTCAAATGGTTATTTATACAATAAGCCAGAATTTCTTCAGACTCTTCGAACGTGCTAGTGGCCTTCCCCAATTCTGTTACACGAAGTGAATCGACCCCCTGTTCAATCATACATTTTCGAGTAAGCTGGGAAGATGTGAAGTTCAATCCCATTGCTCTCATTTCATTCAAAGTATCTCCGCCGCCGGTGCATACAAATTGAGCGGTTGGAAATTCTTGCGCAAGCAACGCGGCTCCTTTTCCTCGCTCGAATCCATTTCCACCTAAAACAAAAAATGTTTGGTTGGAAGGAGTGACAGCGGCGGATTCAGCCACGGTTAAGAATTTTCCAATTCCTGCTAGAATTGAATTTCGATAAATAAAAAATAAAATGAAAAGAGCAATCGTTGAAGCAAGAAGAATCCATTTCCAGACCCGATTGATTTGCTTCAGCGTGGGCAACGAACGAAAATAGGTGTATGTCTGATTGTCTTGAAATTTCAAACCGGAAAAATTATTTCACTAAGATAATGTTTTCGCCAAGCATATTGGAATAGTTGGAGGGAGCTTCCAAATTCAATGCATCGTGAATAGCTTCAAGCTCAGATTTTTTTATTTCGAAATTATTCTGATAGGCCGTTGTATTGAACCACTCGGTTGCAGCAGCCGTAGAAATTTCGAAGCGATTCGACACGCGAAAAATATTTTCCTTTTCGCTCATGAAGGCTTCACAGCGATCGTTCATGAGCTGCAACACTTTTTGAATGGATTCGCTTTTTTGAGAAATGGCGTTGTTGTTCGCAACAGCAACAAACCCGCACCACGGCGCATGAAACGTATCTAAGAAACACAGATGTCCTTTTTTAACGGAAGGAATAGACGTGTACTTTTCCCAATAGAAATAATCGGTCTCGCGATTTTTTAAACTTTGAATCGCATTGTTCAAATTAGCAACTTCCACATACTGATCATCGGCCGGATGAAAGCCCAACTGCTTCGCGTGTATGCGCGCCATCAGATGTGAGCCCGATCCTTTGCGAGAAATAGCATATTTTCTAGTGTGACTTGAAGTAATTTTCGGCGTGTCTTCGTATCCGCCGTATATGCCCCATGTAAGCGGAGTCTTCGTGTAGACTTTCACAATACGCGCGTCGAGTCCGCGATGAAAGGCGCTGACAAATCCTTCGGTGAGCATAAGCGCAACGTCGAGATCACCCTCTTGAAGCGCTTCGGTCATGACGCCCGTTCCCCCGGCGAAGTAGGTCCAAGACACTTGAACATTCAAGGTGCTAAAAACGTCTTGCTCTAATGCAAGTTGCCAGGGTAAGTTGAAGTGTTCAGGAACACCTCCAATACGTAGAGTAATTTTATCTTTCATTTTAGTAGCTGCCGTTCCACTTCCTTAGGAACCACTCAATACTGAGTAACGACAAAAGTGCAACTAAAAGAGGGAACCAATCTATGAGTTCTCTCACTTTTTTCTCTTCGAAAGAAACGCTTGTAATTTCTTTTCTGTTTTTGATTTCATTCACGAGATCATCAAGCGCAGATGCATTGAATCGTTTTCCGTTGGTGCTGGAAGACAATTGTTCTAACAACTGGAAGTCGGCAATTGTTCGTGCTGTTTCAACAGAAATGTTGTTAACTGTGAAGCCACCCGACTTGGTGAATTCTGTAGTTCCGTTGAATGCCTTCGCTGTATAGGAATAAGCGCCAGGTGGAAGGAGTCCAGCATTCAATTGGTAACCGGTACTTGAAGGAGAGAATTGAAGCGACTGCGATGAATTATCAGGGTACTTCAGCTGCAAGCTCACTTGCTGATCAAGCACAGGCATAAAACTTTCGTCGTACAATTCGGCATTGAAATAAACCATTTCATTTTCAGCGAAATTCTTCTTGTGTTGAATGCGGAATTTTTCTTTGTTTTCCTTCACGCCCATAAACTGCGCGGCTTGCTGAATGAAATGGTTGAACACATCGTGGGTTTCTTCCATTTGATATAGAGCCATTTTCCATCTCCAAATTCCTTCGCCAGAAAGGACAGCAACACGATGCTCTGGCGTTCCTCCGAAGCCAAGTAAAGGCACGTCGGTTGCTATTTTTCCAATGCGCTGAGTCAGTAAAGCTTGTACTTCAGGCGCTGCCGAATAATTCCCGAAAGGTACAGCCAATGGAGGAAGTAGAGGCAGGGCTTGTGCGAATTCATTCGATAAAGAGAAGAAACTGAAAGAAGGATTCAGTGAGGCATTAATGTCTGAAAGTTTCGATTGATATCCGTTCAACGAAAACCCACTTGCCAAGGCGTTGAATGCGTTGAAATCAGTTTGCGCACCCAGCACAAACCAACATGGAATTTTCGATTTGAAGGCTTCTTGAATCACGTTGTTTCCTCGCCCACCCAATGCTGGAATTTGATAGCCAATGAGCATGTCGAATTTGTTCACGTTGTCCGTGAATAGATCAACAGTTTGAACAGTTACTTCGTAATTTTCTTGAAGGCGAAGTGCCTCTGCGATAGCAGTAATATCTGGATGAGGGGAATTCGCAAGAATTAAAACTTTTTGTCTGTTGTCAATGACTTCGATGTACACTTGCTCGCTGTTGTTGCGAATGTTGTCTTCGTTGTCAATGGCTTGAATGGTTACGGTGTATGCATGAATGCCAACTTGGTTAGCGGGTAAAGAGAATTCAATATTTTTAAATTCTCTTTCGGAAGAAAAACTTATGCTTTGTGAAGCAAGCTGAACACCATTTTTTGAAACGGTAACAACTGTACTTTTTCCGAGCGCTTTTCTTCCTTCTATGTTTAATCGAATAGGGAAATCATTTCCGAGGTATGCAATTTTATTTGCACTCACATTCGAAATTAATAGATCGCGATGCAGTGTCGTGTCTCCTACACCTACAGTAAATACAGGTATGTTGAGTTGTTTCAAAATGGAAACGGGGTGAGGACCTTTGTTGTAAAGTCCGTCGCTTGCTATAACTAGAGCGGTCAAGTTACGTCCGCTGAAACGCGCGTCTATTGAACGTTGTAATTTTCCAAAGTGTGTGATTTGATCGGAAAAGGTTGCGTCGTTTCCGTTTGACACGTTATCTCCGAAAAGCAATGGAACCACTTCGTAATCGGCCCCTAATTTTTCGGTAAGCGCCTTCCAGTTATTTAAAAAATTGGTTCTTACTTCATTCGAATCTTTGGTGGAAACCATGGACTGACTGTTGTCTAAGGCCAATACAACAACTGGTTTTTCAACGCGCGTTTCTGATGTTTCTATTAACGGTTGAAAAAGAAGAAGAACAAGCAGCGCAACTACAATGAATCGCAAGCTTGAAAGCAAAATTTTAAATTGGAACGACCACGATTCTTTCGAATTTCCTAAAAAATAAAGAATCCCAGCGTAGGCCAATCCTACCCAAACACAGAGGCTCAAAAGCCATGGAGATGCTTGAGTGATTAGGTGCGCCATAGTTTACATGTGCATACCGCCACAAACGTGTATGGTTTGTCCGGTTACGTATGAACTTAATTCAGATGCTAAGTAAAGTGTGGTGTTTGCAATATCGGTTGGTGTTCCGCCGCGCTTCAATGGAATGGTGTTTCTCCATTCTTCAACCACTTTCGGATCTAACTTTTCAGTCATCTCCGTTTCAATGAACCCAGGAGCAATGGCATTGCAGCGGATGTTGCGAGAACCTAATTCTTGCGCAACACTTTTCGTGAATCCGATCATACCTGCTTTCGATGCAGCGTAGTTGGCTTGTCCAGCATTTCCAGTAACACCTACAATAGATGTCATGTTAATGATTGAACCGCTGCGTGCTTTCAACATGGGTTTAATTACCGCTTTCGTTAAATTGAAAACAGATTTCAAGTTCACGCGAATAACTTCATCCCACTGTTCTTCGCTCATGCGCATAAGCAAGGTGTCGCGAGTGATTCCTGCGTTATTCACTAAGATGTCAACGGTGCCGAATTCAGCAACCACTTCGTCTACCAACGTTTGTGCTGCGTTGAAATCCGAAGCGTCGCTTTTATATCCTTTTGCTTTCACGCCTTTCGCAGCCAATTCGGCTTCGAATGCGCGTGCTTTTTCATCTGATGATGCGTAGGTGAAAGCGATTGTAGCGCCTTGATCGGCGAACACTTCAGCGATTCCTTTTCCTATTCCGCGAGATGCGCCAGTAATGATAGCGACTTTTCCTTCTAATAATTTCATGATAAACTATTTTTACAAATCTACTGCTTCTGCTATTAATTCAGCAATGTCTTTCACTGCTATGGTATGCTCTTGTTCGAAGTGCTTCACGCCATCGGTCATCATGGTGTTACAAAACGGACATCCGGTCGCAATAACGCTAGGCTTCACAGCTAGCGCATCTTCCGTGCGTTCAACGTTTACTTCTTTGTTTCCTTTTTCGGCTTCTTTGAACATTTGCGCTCCACCAGCACCACAACACAAACCGTTGGTTTTGCAACGTTTCATTTCAACCAATTCCGCATCGAGTGCTTGAATGAGTTGACGAGGTGCTTCGTACTCTCCGTTTCCTCTTCCGAGGTAACATGGATCGTGGAAGGTTATTTTCTTTCCTTTGAATTCTCCGCCTTCAATCTTCAATTTTCCGGTATTCAATAATTCTTGAATGAGCTGGGTGTGGTGAACCACTTCGTAGTTTCCGCCCAATTCAGGGTATTCATTTTTTAATGTGTTGAAGCAATGCGGGCATCCGGTTACAATTCTTTTCACTTCGTAGGCATTCAAAACACTGATGTTTTGCATGGCCATCATTTGGAAGAGGAATTCGTTTCCTGCGCGCTTCGCTGGATCTCCAGTGCATGATTCTTCAGAACCTAAAATTGCAAACGATGTGTTTGTGTGGTGAAGAATTTTTGCAATGGCTTTGGTAATTTTCTTTGCGCGGTCGTCGAAACTTCCTGCACAACCCACCCAAAAAAGCACTTCGGGTGTTGTTCCTTCGGCCATGCAATCGGCCATTGTACGTATCTTGAAATCCATGTTGTTCGAATTATTCGTTGGTCCAGTCTGCACGGTTCATAGCACTCATAGCCCAAGGCGCTCCGTTGTTTTCTACGTTGTTGAACATAGAGGTAATGCTGTCGGGCGATTTCGATTCTTCCATGATTAAGTATCTGCGAAGATCTACAAGCACTTCCATGGGGTTAATGTTTATTGGGCAAGCGTCAGTGCAGGCGTTGCATGTTGTGCATGCCCAAACTTCTTCTTCTGAAATGTAATCGCGAATTAAACTTTTTCCATCTTCCACCCAAACACCTTTGTTCGCTGCTTTCGCATTTCCAATTTCTTCCATGCGATCACGAACGTCCATCATTACTTTTCGTGGAGAAAGAAGTTTGCCTGTTTGATTCGCTGGACAAACAGAAGTACATCTTCCACATTCGGTGCAGGAGTATGCGCTTAGAAGTTGTGTGCGTTGCATGTCTGAAACATCCTTCACTCCGAAACGACTAAATTCAACAGGCTCCACAACCGCGTTCGGATCGAGCATGAGTTTCACTTCATTCGTAACAGCTTTGTCGTTCGATAAATTCCCTGGTGATTGCAACTTACTAAAGTAGGTTGTTGGAAAGGCGAGGAGAATGTGTAAGTGTTTTGAAAAAGAGAGGTACACAATGAATCCGAGAATTCCAACAATGTGGAACCACCAGCAGAAATGACTAAGACCTTCCAACGCTTCCGTTGATAGAGGCTTTAAGAAAGGTTGTGAAATTTGACTTACCCAGAACGAAGGCACGCGCGCGGGTGTTGCACTGCGAACAGTCAACAAGCTATCGGCAGCATTCATGATTAAGAACGCCTTCATTAAAAGGATTTCTGTAATCAAGATAATGTTTGCATCGCGCTTCGGCCATTGCTTTATTTCTGGGGATTGGAAGCGCTTGATCTTCCCGAAGTTTCTGCGAATAAGGAAAACAACACAAGCAATAATTACCAATCCAGCTAAGACTTCAAATAAATTAATTAAGAGTCTGTAGTAGCCTCTGAAACCAATGAAAGAACGATGTTCACCTGTAAGCCCATCTACAATGATTTCAATTAATTCAATGTTTATAACGACGAAACCAACGTAGAGAATGAGGTGCATGAGTGCAACAAACGGGCGTGAAAACATTTTTCCTTGTCCGAAAGCCACGAGTATCATGGTTTTCAAGCGCTCGCCCTTGCGGTCAGTTTCAGGACCTTTTTGTCCGAGGAGAATGTTTCCCTTTACAAACTGATATCTTTTGAAGATGAAGTATCCGGCTGTGGCCAGGAGTAAGGCGAATATGATTTGAGAGATCATAAATGATTTCGATTTTTAAATTGAAGAATTACTTGCCACCTTTTTCTTGAATCATCTG
>JBEIFO010000075.1:0-8124 GCA_040382375.1 Crocinitomicaceae bacterium | reverse complement strand
TCTCCTACTAACTGGAAGAATAATTCCCGCGTAAAAAAGTTCAAAGTCTATAAAAACAACAATCCTATTTGTTATCTGGAACTTACAGATGAAATGGGAAGTCAGCACTTCGATTTACCCATAAATAAAGATTACGACTTTGACAACCCAAGTACTTTTCGATTTGAAATTGTAGAGGTTTACCCAGGAGAAAAATGGTCCGATGTCGCAATTTCTGAAGTTGATTTTTCCGGTTGCTGCTTTTCAACTAACACAACCATTTATTCAAACAACGTTCAGATTGGTTACGATGACCTTGGAACTCATGCGCAAATCACAACCATTGATTTAAACACCAACGAAACGCAGGAAGCCGAGATTGTAAAACTCAATTCACAAATTCACACCAAACTCTATCAAATCAGCACAGAAACCAAGTCTATTGACATTACGGTCAACCACCCAATTTATGTTAAGAATCTTGGATTCGTTTCTATTGCAAGACTGCAAACTATCTTTAAAACAAATAATTTCGCAGATTTAATAAATCATGTTGAAGTTCTAACTTACAATTCTGAAACGAAAGCGACCGAATACGAAACTCTTACTGGCATCACTGAAAAGGAAGGTAGATTCGAAACATTTACCATTTCTGAAGTTTCATCCGTTGGCGCCTATATTGCAAATGGATTCATAACTGCTATTTATAAGTAGTCGCTTTCTTCATTGCAAGAATTCATTTCTCACTCTTTCTCGCTGCGAAATATTTTGAATACACAATATTCAAAATTTTCGTGTGTTATTAAATTGAATCCCTAAATAATTAATGATGAATTGAATCTCTACATCTTCAACTGTTTCTAACCCTTAAAACTGAAGATTATGAGAACATTCACCATTGCATTTATTTGCTTAATTTCAACAGCAAACGCTTTCTCAATTAATCAAAATCCGAAAAATTGGGAACACGGGTATTTGTTTGAAAAGCAAAACTACAACGGGACAACCTATGTATATATCGATCCGAACGGCAAATTCATTTGGGTAGATGATTCTCCTTCTAAGGAAGTTAAGACCATTGACGGAGTATGGAAACGCAATCCAATAAATAAAAGCTTAAGTTTTTATTCTGAAGACATAGACGATGCCCGCTATTTAGGTAATTCGCTAACCGTTATTGAAAATGGCTTATTCAAACAAGACCAAAAGACTCCTGTTTTCAAAATAGCAACTGAAAATATTACAGCATTAATGTTACCTCAGATTCTTGAGCAAATTAACACTCCTTCTGAGTACAGAGAACTTTTTTCGCTTTACGAAATAAACAATCGTCAAAAGAAATTTTCATGGGAAATCCCTACCTCCATGGAAAGCAACTTGAGCATGGTTCTGGAGGAAATTAAAAACAACAACAAAACAGCTCAAACATGGTCGAATAAGGAATATGCTAAAAGTAAAGAAACCCGAGAAGATTGGAGCAAGATCTACCCCAAGGCCTGGGACTTTGCTACAAAGACTTTCAGCGCCATTCAAACAGACTCGGCGAAGCTCAGAGCCATGTGCACTTGGATTGAAGAAAATATTAAATACGACCTAGAATTCTCGCGTGCAGAAAATAAGAACAACAGCCCCGAAATTATTTTCACAAACAAAAAAGGGCTTTGTCTAGATTATTCTCGCTTATTAAACGTTTTCTGCCAAAGTCAGAACATACCCTGCTTCGATATTGCCGGATACCCCATTGACGATATTGATGGAAAAATGACTTCTCGAAGAGACAGCTATCACGCCTGGAACTATGTAAAAATTCAAGGGGAATGGCTTGCTGTAGATCCAACTTGGTATAAAACAATGTTTTCTCATGATCATTTTCTAATTCCAATAGGAGCTTATCAATACCAGCATTTGCCAGACCATAATGTTACGTTGGCTAATTCATTTGCGCCAAAGAACAAAAAAGAGCTACTAAGATGTCCGGTGGTTAAGCAAAACGACATGAGTATTATCTATGTTGGTTCAAAGGAATATGTTGCTGCGGGCACTGGTAAGAATCTTGAATTTGATCTATACTCGGAAAAGGAAGCGACACTAGATTTACACATTGATTCATTGCAACATGGCCACCACTCGATGACTATTTCATTTTGTATAGGTTGTTACCACGATGTTCCAAGTATGATTGAATATTACAAAGGGGAAAAGCATTCTGAGATAAAATTAACGAAAGGCATTAATCATGTGCGAATTCCTCTAGTAAGCGATCTTGCTGAATACACGTTAAGAAATAACAATTTCGAAATTGCCTTCTTGGCATATCCCGAAGACGCTGCAGCTAGCGCACTCACAAAACTTACTTCGTATGAAGATAGTCTATGGTGTGTTGCTCAAGCCTATTCAATGATGGGTAAATGGGCGGAAGGAAAAACTGTTGACTTCGACATTCCAGTTAACTTAATGAACCACCCTAACTGGGAACTCATTAAACAAGACTTTCACAATCAAGAACTCGAATATTCAATTCGTACAATCAAGGGAACGAAGTATGCCATTTTTGAAATTAGTCGCTATAAAATCGGAGGAATGTTTCCTGTAATCAAAGTGGCTATTGACGAAGAAAAGAATATAATAAGCTCTCCGAAGATTACACTTGATTAGTACTTGATAATCCGTCGGAATTTTATCCCTACTTTCGTAAAAACTAACCTGATGAAAGAAGTTAATGAAACTGACAATGCAGTTTCTCACGTGGAAGTTGTCTCGAAGGTGAAGGCCATAAAACCGGCGGTGCTCCTGCCCAACGCACTCTCTAACTTAGATTCTGTGGTGTGTAAATTTCATCCAATGATAGATGAAACCATTCCATATAGAAATTTAAGAAGTGTTTTATCCAAAAAAAGAAGTCTTCACAAGCTGATTAAAAAATTGGACGTAAAACAAAGTGCCCGCTATCAGAGAACACCGGAAGACACCTATTGCAACGTATACTCGTTCGACTATTGCTACTTCGCGAAAGTTTATCTTCCGACAGTGTGGTGGACAGATGCTGCGATAAAACAACTGCAAGAAGGAATAGACGTTACACCTGTTTTCAATAAAACAGTTCGTCCTATATACTCCAGTGCCATTCACGACTGGTTCTTCAAATGGGGCGAAAGTTTTGGATGGAAGCAAATGACATCTCTTACTGAAATTCAACAAAGAGTAACCGAAGAAGGTGGCGTGGGAATTATTTGTGCCAAAAGAAAAACTGCAGGTCTCTCGGGTCATATTGTTCCCATAGTTCCTGAAACCGAAAAGAAAAAAGCGTTTCGTGAAAACGGGGAAGTCCTGTTTCCGCTTCAATCACAAGCTGGAAAATTGAATTACAATTATTTTGCTCGGAAAAGAAGAGACTGGTGGAACCACAGTCGCTATTCGTCATTCGTGCTATACTACCACGAATAATGAACGTGCAGGTCAAAACACATTTCAACAAAAAATTCAGAATTTTTAAATTATCAATAAGCTCAAAGAAGAATGAAAAATAACCCGATCAAAAAATATTACTGGGGCATTGGGTTAGAAAACGAAACATACCTTCAATTCGAAGAGTCTTTGGTAGTTTCTGGACAGTTCATTCAAGAAAAAATGGGCCGCGAGCGCTACAGTATTGATTACCTCAAATGCTACAAAGAAGGAAGTTTGGAAAACCTTTTGGCGAAAGCTTTCGACACGAATAAAAACTATTCAGTGAGCCAAATGATGAACAGTCATTCGCTTGAAAAACTCGATATTCATTTTCAGCACAAGACCATTCAATCAGCTCCTCCTCTACTCGACAATCCAGACTATGCGGGAAAGTCAATACTTGAGCTCTTCTTAGAGAAACAACCATATCAGATTCAAAGCATGCTCACGCAGAAGAACAATCCCATGGGATCAATCATCTTCGACGGAGACACCATTGAGTTTGTAACGAAATACTACGAGAACAGAACCATTCAAGAATCTTTCAATGAATTGAAAGCATCAAAGAAAATCTTTCTCGACAAACTGAACGAATCGAAAATTCTTCCGGGGCTACTAACCTATCCTCAATACAACATCGGCATAAACATGTTTATGTCAAATCAAAAGAAACTCGTTCTCTTCAACAACGGAACGTTCCACTTCCACATTACACTTCCAACATTGGCGGAAGACAGTCGCATTGTCGATTACGCAGCATTTGATCAAGCACACCACAAAGCTATTTATTTGTTACAGTGGTTCGAACCTTTATTCATTGCAACACTTGGCAGTCCGGATATCATGTCTGTGATTAGCGATAAATTCGAGATGGAGGAAAAGTTTGCTGGTGGCTCAATGCGCAACGCAATGTCGCGATACACAGGCGTTGGAACTTACCACAAATCAATGCCGAAGGGAAAAGTTTTAACTTTTCCTGTCGATGAATTTAGAAAGCTTTTGAACTTCAAAAAAGAAGAAAACATTTGGTGGCGCGATCGCATAGAGTCGGAATTGTGCTACGAGCTTCTATCCGATGTCGGACTCGATTTCAACCGAGAAAAATTGTATCAAAGCGGATACGAATTCCGCAGCTTCGATGAATTCCCGACTGAATATCTTCCTGAAGTACTTCATGCAATAGTTCTCATATCGGAACATGCGCAGCACATTGAAGATGTTGAATGGGCGAGTAACAATGCTATTTGGAATAACCTCGTTTTCAAGACGCTTACGCAAGGTTATAAAACAGAGATGACTGAAGAAGAGAAGAATGAAATCGTACGTGTATTCAAGCTTCCAGCATCGCTTCAAAATGAATTGAAGGACGTGAATCGTCTCGACGAATTCTTTTTCCAAATCCTTGAGCACCTGCATAAGCAACACAACGACAGCAGTGAATACTTGAAGTCGTTCATGTATGAGAAAGCTGAAGAAGCTCCGCGTTGGGATAACTTCAATCAACATCAAGTTGAGCAACATCTCTCTCAAATAAACAGCTTAAATTAAAATTCAATTTTTTCAATGAAAAACTTTAAACGCTTTTTAATTGTTGTCATCTGCATCGCTATATGCGGAATTGTGGCTTTTAGCTTGATGACGATTGAAACGAAAGAAGTAGTTCAATCAGCCCCACCTCTTGTACCAGAAAAAAAGGACTCCGTAATTGAAATTCCCGTAGATACCTTTTATAACAACATTACCCAATTAATTGGAGGAACTGATACTTTGCTTTCTTACAACAAAAAGTGGGATGCAATTAAGATTAAGCCCTACGCTAAAAATGTGAATAGCAAAACAAAGCGCATTGAAGGCAATCGCCTAATGCCTCTGCTGGAATGGAATAAAGCTAATCTTGAGCGAAACAAAACAAGTGATTCGTCCTTTGCCTTTTATCCTTTTTCTGGTGGAGACTTTATTCATTTAAATTGGCTTTATCCGAATGCAACGGAGTACCTCTTGGTTGCGCGCGAAGATGTGGGATCTGTTCCTAATTTATTGGACCAAAACACCGATTCTGTTTTAAGTTATTTGCAAGATGTCGATTTCGTTCTTCGCGACATTTACAGCAAAAGTTATTTTATTACCAAGAACATGTCTACCGACACAAAAGTAGACACTAAGGTTAACGGCATGCTTCCTCTTATTCTATGGGCCGTTTCAAGAACAAATCATGAAGTACTGTCTTTGAATTATAAGAATATAGATGCGAATGGAGTTGCCATAGACGCGGACATAACAAAAGAAAAACCGTCTGCTGTTGTAATTTCAGTTCGACACAAAGTCACTAGAAAAATTAAACGAATCACTTATTTATCTTGCGACATCTCTGATAAGGGGTTCAAGTCCAAACCAAACAACTTCGCATTTCTAAGCAATACCATTCCTGCTAACTGCAATAGCTTTGTGAAATCAGCGTCGTATTTACTTCATTACGACAGCTTCAAACAAATTCGAGATTTCATCTTGAACAAATCTAAATTTCTCGTTCAAGATGACACTGGAATTCCATACAAGCAATTCAATTCGGAAATATGGACTGCAGAGCTATTCGGAAGCTATGTTCTTCCAGTCAAAGATTTTAGTGAGAATTTATTTCAGAACGACTTATTAAGTGCGTATAAAACTGAGATGTACAAAGGCCCATTGAAGTTTTCTTTAGGCTACCACTGGGGCGGTCAAAACAGACAAAACCAAATGGTCTTTATAAAGCATTAATTTATCGCAATGGTGCTAAGAACAACACTCGTCCTTTTCAACCTGCTGTTATTCTTTGGCACACAATCCGCATGGGCTCAGAGTTCCAACGGAAAAACACAACCAACTCTACTCGATAGTATTCTTGGGAGCAATAGCACTCTTCAACCCGTAATTGAAAAAAAAGATAAATTTCGAACGCAAATTATTTATTCAAGAATTAGCAAAGACTCAAAAGGTGAAATTGTGTTAACGCATTATTCCTTCAATGCAAATGAACAGAGCTACTTCTACCCCGCAAGTCTTGTGAAGCTGCCATTGAGCATTTTCGCCATCGAAAAAATTAACAGTTTAAAATCACATGGTGTTACTCTCCAAAGCAAATTATCGATTGACAGTAATTACACCTGTCAAAAATCTTTGACTATTGATGCACTGAGTAACGACAGCGTACCTTCCATAAAAAACTATATTTCAAAGGCGCTAATCGTAAGCGACAACGAATCGTACAATCGACTTTACGAATTTGTAAGTCCGGGATTCTGTGAACAACGGCTTTCCGAATTAGGCTTCAACAAAGCCCGAATAATATCCAGATTTTCTTCATGCGACAGCACTGAAAACAGACATACAAATTCTTTCAAGTTTTACAACGATTCGAATGAAGTAATCTATGAGCAAACTGCTCAAATCTTTGAAAAGAAATATTCGCCTCCATTTCAAAACATGAAAGTTGGAACAGCTCATTACTCCAATGGAAAAGTAGTTAAAGGAGCTAAAGACTTTTCAAAAAGTAATTGCTTCCCACTTAACTACATGCATGATTTACTTATTGATTTGATTTACCCAAGTTTGAATTCCGCTGCGTTTTCAATTACAGAATCGGACCGAGAATATCTCTTGAATTGCTTGTCTTCATCGCCACAGAATTGCGACATAACCCCAATCAAAACGAATGCTGTGTACAATGAATTCATGACGAATTATCTTTATTATGGCGCTCAAAAAAAAGCTGAGAAAAATCCTGATTTAGAAATTTACAACATTGTTGGACAGTCCTATGGCTTCCTCTCTGACATTAGTTATTTTCAAGATTCAAAAAACAATGTTGAATTCTTTCTTTCGGCAGTCATCTATGCAAACTCTTCTGAAGTTGTTGGAAATGGTGGATACCAATATGAAACGGTTGGATTTCCATTTCTGCAAGAGCTCGGAAAAACAATTTATAATTTCGAGCTGAAAAACAAAAGCAAGAATTAAATCGCGCCTTTCGACCTTCTACATCGCTCGCTGCAGTACTTTACTTCTTCCCAATTCTTCTCCCATTTCTTCCGCCAATTAAACGGAAGGTTGCACACCACACAAATTTTAGAAGGCAGATTACTTTTCTTCATACCAATTGTTTTTTGACTTTTTTCCAATAAGAAAAGAATGAACCAAACTCACCTTTCACATCTGACATCCAATCTCTTGAGTCTTCATGTCCAACGTAATTATTGAGCGGATGCTCCTTGAAATAAAATATTGAATTACTCAAAGGCTGAAGCTCCCTGAATTCACCAACGTATATCTGGATATGTGGAATATTCTCTTTCGCTAAGGCAATACAAAAATCAATGCACTTCTTCGACACAGGATATTTTTCAAAAACAGAAGGCTCTAAAAGTAAAATACGATTGCCCTTTTCCTCTGCTCGCCACAGGGGATCTACATTGTAATAATTATAGATAAAGGATGGTTCCGCTGAATTAACCTCTATGTACCTCAGCGAAGGCAGTTCAGTCTGAAGCTCAAAACGCTGCAACTCATCTAGCTCTTTGGGCATTTGAATTTCAGGAAGACAATCATATTCAACATCTAAAAAAGTTCCTTCTTGAGATGTGTTGCAATACTTATTGATGTTCTCTTGATTTGCGAAATACAACTTGTTGCTCTTGGCGCCACATATCCATTGCCAGCTGA
>JBEIFO010000074.1:0-8168 GCA_040382375.1 Crocinitomicaceae bacterium | reverse complement strand
GAAAGAAGAATGAAAAACTAAACCTTACCTATTTGAAAAAATCTACTCTTTGTTTTATAGGGAGAGTAAAACTTTTGAATGTTCTCTACAGCATTCATAGGGTTATACCCCACGTGTTAAATAAAGGTTACGTTTTTTTATTGTTATTTTTGAATTGCCCTATTTCATTAGGAAAACCATGACTGAACGAATAAACGCATACGTGCTTTCTAGCAGAAAATTCAAAGATTCACTTCGTTTGGCGCATGTGTACACGTTAGAATATGGCGTTCAAACCTTTTTATTTCGGACAGGAAAAAAAGGAGAAAACATTTCTTTCTTTCAACCTTTAAATGCCATCCAATTTTCGGGAAAAAAATCAGATGGCAAACTGGAAATAGCGAAAGACATGAGTCTAAATGAGATTTACTCGAGCATTCCTTTTCAAGTTGAAAAAACTACCGTTGCACTCTTTATATCAGAATTCCTTTACCGGTGCCTCCCGGAGCACTACATAAATGAAGAGGTATTCGAATTAATAAAAAAAACAACGCTACGACTAGATGCGGTTGAAAAAACAGGGGCTCTACCCATTCACTTCATTGCTCAATTCGCGCTCGAGATGGGCTTCCTTAGCAACGAATATGAGGTTACTTTCGAAAACAACCGAAGTGATGAGGCCGCGCTTCACGAATCTCTTCATCTTTTTATCTCTACTCCGATAGAAACTGAAGTCGTTAGTACCCTGAATCGCGATCAGCGTAAGTCTCTTCTCGAAGAACTTATTGCCTTTTGTTCTTCACATCTCGACACTTCTATTCGTCTGAATTCGTTGGAAATGTTTCACGAAATTTTCGATTAAACTTCTGTTATCTTCGCAGTGAAATGAGGTTCGCAGATATCATTGGGCAGAGAGACGTAATTGACCGCTTGCGCAAAGCAAAGGCGGAAGATCGTATTGCGCATGCGCAACTGTTTCTTGGGCCTGAAGGGTCTGGAAATTTAGCCATTGCCTTGGCCTACGCACAATTTATTAATTGCCCGAATGCCAACGCCGAAGATTCATGCGGCACTTGCCCAACTTGTAAAAAAAACACCTCCTTTCAATTCGCCGATCTCCATTTCAGTTTCCCATATTTCACCAAACCAAATAGCAAAGAAACCATATCAGATGATTACGGCGCAGAGTGGCGAAACCGATTGCTCCAATCTCCCTACTTCGGCATTGAAGATTGGATGAAAGAATTATCGAAGGATAACAAAAATCTCCTTTTTACGGTTCATGAAGCAGCCAATATTGTAAGAAAACTTTCTTTGAAATCTTTCGAGGGAGGGTATAAAGTTATGATCATTTGGATGGCTGAAATGATTGGCGAAGGCGTTGCAAATAAGCTACTGAAAATTGTTGAAGAGCCGCCTGCAAACACCTTGTTTTTCTTTGTTGCGAATTCTTCTGAAAATATTCTGAATACTATTCTTTCTCGTGTTCAAGTCATTCAAGTTCCTAAAATAGACGAAGCGTCTATTTCTTCGGGGTTAAAGCATTTGGGTGTAGACGAACAGAAAATTCCAGATATTGCTCACTATGCGGACGGTAGTTGGGATGTTGCGTTGCGTTTAAGGGACAACAACGACCCCAATGAATTCTTGGCTATGCAATTTCAAAACTGGATGAGGCACTGCTACTCTAAAAACGTTCCTGCCTTGCATGCTTGGTCTGAGAAAATGAATGACTTAACACGTGAAGATCTAAAGCATTTCATCTTGTATGCCTTAGACCAAATGCGTCAAAACTTAGTTTTGAATTATACTTCTGAAAGCATTTCTCGTTTTACTTCAAGTGAAAGGGCGTTTGCAAAAAAATTCTCTCCTTTTATTAATCACTTGAACATAGAAGAAATTATGTTTGAATTAGAGGCCGCTCATCGGAGCATCGGGCAAAACGCAAACAATAAAATTCTTTTCTTCGAACTGTCGATGCGCATATTTCGGTTGCTCAATCGAAAAGAAAAAGCATAAAAAAACACCTCCGAAGAGATGTTTTGTTTTTGAGGTCCCGAGCGGATTCGAACCGCTGTACGAGCTTTTGCAGAGCTCTGCCTAGCCGCTCGGCCACAGGACCCTTGCGGATGGCAAATATACATTCATTATTGAATAATCCATATCTTTTCAATACTCTTCCTACCAAATAATTGTATTTTCGCTGAAAACCTGTCTCATGAATAAAAAAGTTGCCATCATTGTTATTAGCATCCTTGGTGTTATCTGCCTTAGCCTTGCCTACTGGGTGAAAGTTAGTCGTGACCGTATTGTTACATTAGAAAATAGCATGGGCGCTTTAAATGTTCTTGCCATGGACGCGGCTAATGCCACCCCAGAACAAATTATTGAATTATATAAGTTGGCAGAAGATTCGTTAACAAGCATGAAAATGATGTACGATACTCTAACAACTGACAATACAGAAATGATGGCGCAGATTGTGGCGCAGAGAACTCAGATTGAAGGTCTCTTGAAGCGTGCTAAAAACAAAGATTACGATATTAAAAAACTTCTTGCTGAAACGCAAACATTGCGAAATATCATGAAGGGATACATTCATCAAATAGACTCGCTTCAAGTAGACAACGACCGCCTATTTGCAGAAGGTCAACAGGCCAAACAACAGGCCGTGGCTGCAGAAACGAGAAGCAAAACATTAGAGACAGATCTCAACTCGGCAAAAGAAATTGTTAAAGCAGGGTCTGTGCTTTCAACTGGTGGTTTCACGGCTACAGGTGTCTTTTCAAGAAACAGTGGCGCGGAGGCAACAACAGATCGCGCAACAAAATCTACGATGATAAAAACATCTTTTACATTGCGTGAAAATAGAATTGTGAAAGCAGGTAGAAAAACGCTTTATCTCAAAGTTATTGCGCCAAATGGAAGCACGCTAAACGGAAAAGGTGGCGGCAGTTTCACAGCTACGGGCCAAGCTGATACATTCGGGGCATCACGTGAAATTGATTATCAAGGTGCCGATACGGATGTAAGTATTTATTTCACACCTAACTCTGCATTGGATAAAGGATCTTATCGCCTAGAAATTTATGAGGGTGGTAATTTAATTGGAAAATCAGAGGTCGTTCTAAGATAACACCATGAAAAAAGCCCTGAAAATTGTACTCATCACTTTCGGGTCAATAGCTATTCTTATTGGATTGCTTTATGTGACTGGAAACGGTTATCTGCCTCGCGGTATTTACTGTACTTACCTCCACGGAAAGAGTAAACCCGATATCGACGATCTACAGCTTTTCCATACGAGAAAAATAAACAACGGAGTTGCTGTAAATCTTCCTGCGAAATTAAATGTGTTGTCGAATGAAAATGTTGCGTTTTTAAACTCAACAGAATCTGAAGCGTTTTTAGTTTTCAAGAACGATTCGCTTGTGTCTGAATGGTACGGGAGTTATGGTGCTGACTCTGCGCATTGGAATTCTTTTTCCATGTCGAAAAGTGCTATTTCGCTGCTCATTGGCTGCGCACTTCAAGACGGAAAAATCTCTTCTCTTCAAGACCCTATTTCAAAATACATTCCATGGAACGGTAAAGAAGTTTCCTTGGAACAACTCCTACATATGAGCAGTGGAATTCCTTTCGGTGAAAGTTATAACAGCCCTTTCGGGTATATGGCGAGAGCTTATTATGGAAGCGATTTAAAGTCTATTACAGCACCCTTTCAAGTTGAACAAACACCAGGAACCTATTGGTCGTACGAAGGCGGAAATACAGTGTTGTTGGGAATGGTCCTCGAAGCTGCAACACAAACGAAAATTTCAAATTATTTCGAAGAAAAAATATGGTCTAAAATAGGGGCGGCGTCTCCAGCGTATTGGAACTTAGATAAAGAAAACGGTTTTGAAAAACCTTTCACGGGAATCTATGCAACAGCAAAAGATTTCGGAATGCTCGGGCAATGTATTTTACATCACGGAAAAGTAAATGGAGAGGTAGTCATTGACTCTACTTTTTTAGCGCAATCATTCGAACCATGGACGATTCAAGATGGCAATAATTCAATCTGTGACTGGTATGGTTTGCATTGGTGGATGGGCGAAATAGACGGAGTGAAATTCAAATCGGCACGTGGAATGCGCGGGCAATACATTGTTATGATTCCGGAAAAAAACATGGTCATCGTTCGTATTGGACACCAACAGTCGAAAGAGCGTGTTAATCACATGCCTGTAGATCTCTTCACTTACATTCGAATGGGACTGGCTAGTTAATAAGCACGTTCCGCGCGACCTTCCATATAATTAATGAAGGCCTTGTTCACTACCTTATTTCCACCAGGGGTCGGATAATTTCCTGAAAAATACCAATCGCCTTGGTTATTCGGACAAGCGTTATGAAGACCTTCAATGGTTTGGAACAACACGCTAACCTTGGCTTTCGTACCTTCCGGAGTAACAAGCTTCGCAACCATTTCTGAAATTTCTTCTTGCGTGTAGGCTTCGTAAACCTCCTTCACATAATTCCTTACTTGCTCTTTTGGAACACCTTCTTGTTCCTTACATTTCATGTAAACAACATCCAGTATTCCCTCTTTACCGTCCCGTTTCAACAAAGCAACGATCGCCTGAAACGCAATGAAATCGCCCATTTTCGCCATGTCAATACCATAACAATCGGGATATCGAATTTGCGGTGCGGAAGAAACAATGATGATTCTTTTCGGCTCTAAGCGGTCTAACATTTTAATGATAGACTTCTTCAAGGTCGTTCCGCGAACAATAGAGTCGTCAATAACCACAAGCGTATCAACTCCCGGTTTCACAGTGCCGTGTGTAACATCGTACACATGCGAAACCATTTCATCACGTGCAGAGTCTTGTGTAATGAAGGTGCGCATTTTCACATCCTTAATTGCAATCTTCTCTATTCGCGCTCGCTTGCGAACAATGGCTTCTATCTCTTCGTTTGACCATGAACCCGATGTTAATTTTTCAATTTTAACATCATTCAAATGGTCTTCTAACGCTTTAATCATTCCATAAAAAGCCGTTTCTGCTGTGTTAGGAATGAAAGAAAAGACTGTGTTTTCCAAGTCATAATTCACTTCTTGTAAAACGCGAGGAACAATGTTCTTTCCTAAATCTTGACGCTCTTGATAAATCGAAGCGTCGTTTCCTCTCGAAAAATAAATTCGCTCAAATGAGCAAGGTGTTAAAGCAGCCGAGGGCTTAATTTCTTTCATGGAAGAACTCCCGTCCTTCTTCACCACGTATGCGCAGCCGGCAGGGATTTCCTTAATCTGATCAAGCGGAACATTAAATGCGCTTTGAATAGGTGGGCGCTCACTGGCTACAACACAAATCTCGTCATCTTCATAATAAAACGCCGGACGAATTCCGTTTGGATCACGGTAAACAAAAGCGTCTCCATGACCCAACATTCCTACCATTGCGAACCCGCCGTCCCAATCTTTACTTGCGCGTTGAAGCACACGTTGAATGTCTATATTCTTCGCTATTAAATCTGAAATTTGTTGGTTGGAATATCCTTGCTGGTTGTATTGATTGAACAGAACTTGGTTTTCTTCGTCAAGAAAATGACCAATCTTTTCCATTACGGTTACTGTGTCTGTTCTCTCCTTCGGATGCTGTCCCAATTCAACAAGAAGTCCAAACAACTCGTCTACATTGGTCAAATTGAAATTCCCTGCAAGCACGAGATTACGCGTCATCCAGTTGTTTTGTCTTAAAAACGGGTGACAGTTTTCAATGCTATTTCCGCCATAAGTTCCGTATCTCAAGTGACCCAAGAATACCTCACCTGTAAAGGCGTAATTATTCTTTAAGTGTTGTGCATTTTTAAGTTTGTCTGGGTGCTTTTTTGCCAACTCGGCAAAGCGACTCATTACTTTCGCAAACACTTCACGAACCGGCTGAGCATCGTTGCTTCGAATACGAGAAATGTATTTCTTCCCCGGTTCTGGATCTAACTTAATGTTCGCTAAACCCGCGCCATCTTGGCCTCGGTTGTGCTCTTTCTCCATGAGGAGATACATTTTATTTAGCCCGTAAAAAGCAGTTCCGTATTTATCGGTGTAATACTGAAGAGGTTTCTTCAGTCTTAAAAATGCGATTCCGCATTCGTGTTTGATAGCGTCACTCATGGAGTGAAAAATAGTTTGCCGCGAAGATAGTCTATGCTTCGCGAATGTTGGAAAGAATTAAAATCATTTCTCTGTTTGGAAAAGTAATTTTTCAATATTCTTTGAAAAAATCTTTACGTTGAAAAAATTAGCTTAGAGAAAAATAACGATTATGAAAACAATTACACTACTCGCGAGCTTGCTTCTTTCTCTAGGAATGGCAGCTCAATCTCACGGTGAAATCTTCGGAAAAATCATCGACGAAAACAATAACCCCATTGCAGGCGTAATTGTCCGAGCAGAAAACAATGGAATTGTTGTCGGGGCGGCAACGGATGAAAGGGGTGTTTACCGCATCAACGGTGTTGAGCCGGGCACCTATACACTTTTCTGCGACCTCATTGGCTACAGCCAACTTCAGGTTAGCGATGTGCTGGTGAAGTCTGATCAAATTCGAAAATTATCTGATCTCACGCTAACAACAGCTAGTTATGGTACGGGTGGACCCGTTATTATTCACGCAGAGAAACCGCTTATTGACATTAACGGAGGAACCGCCATTTCTCTTGGCGCGAAAGAACTTAAAGATAACGCCGCAGCAAACGGCGGTTCTCTCAAGTCAATTCTTTCTTCCATGTCAAGTGATATTAAAACTGGTGATCGTGGAGAAGAACTTTACTTCCGCGGAAGTCGCTCCGGTAGCATTGTGTACTACATTGACGGCGTAAAGATTTACGGCAGTCCGCTGAACATTCCTTCAAGCGGAATAAGTAACATTACCGTATACACTGGAGGGGTGCCTGCCAAGTATGGCGACAGCACCGGCGGGTATGTGATTATTGACACAAAGTCATTCAGAGACGCTGCTCGAGATTAAAAGTCAAGCCAAGCTTTATAAAGTCTTTATTTTTTCTAAATGTTTTGGTTTGAAGTTAGTTAGGTGTTAATTTCCTCTCGTTAACCTTAACCAAAACCCGATTTTCTTTTGCAGAAAGGAACTTTTCATTGCACGAAGCATGCTGTAATAAACACGCTCACCGATCTCCTGCACAGAGAGCGGTTTTACATTCGTGACATTAACGATAGAAAAGGGTTTATCTACGCTCAACAGGGGTTGAGATTTTTTGCCATAGGAAGAACTTGTGTCATACGAATTATTGAAAACAGCGCAGACGTGGAAGTTGAAGTTCGTTGTTCAAACAAACTCGGTATTGGCATTCCCGGAATTACTGGCTCTATTGAACGAAAAATTCTTCAACGCCTTCAAGACGAATTGTAGTCTAAGCCACTATCTTCGGAAAAATTTTCTTGTATGAAAAAGTTCGGAGGCCTTTCCACATGGATATTTATCGCTTTGTTTATCGGAATTGGTGTGGGTTACGCGTTAAATGTTTCCTATCCGGCTCCATCGCAAAAAACAAAAAAAGAAGCGCTGGAACAGCTCGCCAAAGAATTGTCTGCTCAGCCTACCCCAACTGCAGATGAACTTGCTGCTATTGTTTCAAACGATTCTATTTCGGAAAATGAAAAATACGACGCAGCCCTGGCCTGCATAAACAAGTCAAAAAATGCCTCGAGTGAACTTTCAAAATATCAAAAAAGCATTGATGTTTCAGAATCGCAAAACTCCACGCTAAAAAAAATATTAGAGATCCTTTCAATCTTCACAGATATCTTTCTTCGGTTGATTAAAATGATTATCGCACCCCTTGTGCTTGCCACGTTGGTTGCAGGGGTTGCGAAATTGGGCGACATGAAAACGGTGGGGCGAATTGGTGGAAAAACCATGCTTTGGTTCGTTTCTGCCTCGTTCATTTCTTTATTGCTAGGTGCGTTGTTGGTGAATCTTTATCAGCCTGGAAAATCACTTCAAGTTCCCCTTCCTCCAGAAGCCATGGAATCTGGAATTGATAAAGCTGCGCTAACGCTTAAGGGTTTTGTGGTTCACATTGTTCCTTCAAGCGTTATCGAGTCTATGGCTACAAATGAAATTCTTCAAATTGTCATTTTTGCATTGTTCTTCGGAACAGCAACTGCCGCGCTTGGT
>JBEIFO010000073.1:0-8170 GCA_040382375.1 Crocinitomicaceae bacterium | reverse complement strand
GTTCACACGCAAGAAGAAGCCATTCAGAAACCTGAGAAAATTCGTGGTCCACGAAAGCCTTTCGGTGAGAGTATGTTAAGTCGATTCAAAGGATTCTTTGAAAACGACGAAGCGGTAAATTAATTTTTTTCGAAAAGTGCCACCGCCTCCAAATGCGAGGTGTGTGGGAACTGATCGACGAAGCTAATGTTCTTCAACTGATATCCAGAAAGAATCAGTGTCTCGCAATCTCTTGCTTGTGTCGCAGGATTGCATGAGATGTAAACGATGCGTTTCGCATCGAGTCCGATTACTTTTCTTAATGTCTTTGGTGAAATGCCTCCACGCGGTGGGTCTAATACGAGCGTGTTGATTTGGTTTTGAAACTGCGGTTGTTCCAACAAGAATTTCCCGACATCGGCTGCGAAGAATTCAATATTCGAAACATTGTTTTCTTTTGCATTTTTCTTCGCGTCTTCAATTGCAGCTTCCACAATATCAACGCCTACAACGGGTAGGGACGTTTTTTGCGCAATGAGTTGTCCTATTGTTCCGGTTCCGCAAAACAGATAGAGAATATATCCATCAGGAACCTCAGCTGGATTGCAATAGTCTATTGCTTTGGTATAAAGTCTTTCAGCGCTTTTCGGATTGGTTTGAAAGAAGCTCTTCATGTTTACGTTGAACTTCAATCCCAATAAAATTTCTTCGATTTCAGAATTTCCGTAGAGCAGGTTTGAAGAGCCATTCAAAGGTTCTGCGCGATCTCCAGTGTCATCATTCAACGTATGAATAATTCCTCCACAACGTTCACCGAGAATGTCTAAAACTAGTTTAACAAATCCGTCGCGATCGAACTGTTCTAATCCAACAGATGAAGTTACAAGGTTAATCAGAAGAAGGTCGTGGGTGAATGATTTCCGTACCACAACGTATCTGAAGAATCCTTCACGCTTGGGCGGATGCCACGCAGGAAGGCCGCTATTTATGCAGAAGGTACGAATGCGATGAAGGTTGTTTTCGAATGTCGCATCGAAGAGACCTGATTCAGCGTTGAGATTTTCAACCATCCACCAAGTTCCTCGGTGCTTAAATCCTAAACCGAAATCATCGAGTTCCGTTTTAGTTGGAAGGTCGTAGCGTATAGCACTGAAGCTATATTCCATTTTGTTTCTATAGTTCCAAACGGAAGGAGAGTCAATGTATTCATCGAAGAGTTCCTCTATGTTCTCAATTTTCCCAATGCGCTTGTAGAGTTGAAGGCAAGAATCTTTTTTGGCTTCGTGTTGTTTTTCTATGGGCCATGCTGCATAGGGTGCGCCTGGAATTCGTTGGAAAGGCAAGTCTATTTCATCGGGAGAATTCTCAAGGACTTCAATCAATTTGCAACTCGCAAATCTTTTGTCGGGCTTGATCACCTGCGCACGAACGAGTTGTCCGGGGAATGTATTTTCAACAAAAACGGTAAAATCGCCTTTGTCGGTTTTCAATAGTCCAATGCCATTGCCTCCGAAGGCAAAGCGGTCTATTTTAATATCGAGTATTTGATTTTTTTTCAGCACGGGGCAAAGATATGTTCTTCGAAAGATACTTTGTAAGATTCTACGAAAGATGCTTTGCAAGATACTTTGTAAGATGCTTTGCAAGATTCTACGAAAGATGTGTTACAAGATACTTTGTAAGATGCTTTGCAAGATACTTTGTAAGATTCTACGAAAGATGTGTTACAAGATACTTCGTAAGATGCTTTGCAAGATACTTTGTAAGATTCTACGAAAGGTCTCGCGAAGCGTCTTGCGCAGCATCTTGTGCAACATCTTGTGTAACATCTCGCGAAGCGTCTTGCGAAGCATCTTTCGTAGAATCTTGCGAAGCATTGTTTATCTTCGTTGAAACAAAAACACAGTTATGAAATCGATTGTTCTACTTTTTGCATTGTGCGTATTTGGAATAAGTGCAAGTGCTCAAAAGATTTATTCAGTAGATGCTGAATACAAAGCGCAGGTGAAGGTTTATGTTGTGGACGCCGAGTACAAAGCGGATTTGTTGGTGTATAAAGAGAACGCGGAGTACAAGGCCGGGAATAACGATGGTCGTTGGTTTTTCGTAGATGCGGAATACAAAGCGACTAAGAAAATATATTTTGAAGATGCCGAGTACAAGGCTGATTTGAAAATTTATTTCGTCGATGCAGAGTACAAAGCAGGTTGGAAGAACTCTTCTAAGAAGCACTTGTTGTTCTAAATTCGTCCATGCGAAAAATAAATTTATTTCTTCCTGTTGTTCTTGCATTCGCAATAACTCTTGGACTGCCGAATTGGTTGTCGTGGAATGAACGGGTAGTCTTGTCTACCGTTTTGGTTATGCTGTGGTGGTGGATATCTGAAGTGATACCCATGGCAGTAACCGCTCTAATTCCAATTTTGGTTTTTCCAATAGCGAATGTCATGAGCATGGAAAAGGTTGTTGTGCCTTATGCCGATAAATTTGTCTTTTTATTTCTGGGCGGTTTCTTGTTGGCCTTAGCTATTGAGAAACACGGATTGCATAAGCGAATTGCTTTTCGTTTGTTAGATCTAGCGGGTAACGCGAAGGCGAGAATTTTGCTTGCTGTGATGTTATCGTCTTACGTTCTAAGCATGTGGATTAGCAATACGGCAACTGCGATGATGTTGATTCCGATAGCCGCTTCTGTTGCGCATTTGCTTGCGGCTCATAATCACGAAGCGAAATTCAAACGTGCGTTGGTTTTGGGAGTGGCTTATGCAGCTAGTATTGGTGGCATGGCCACATTAATTGGAACTCCGCCTAACGTTGCCGCTGCAGGTATTGTGAAGGAACAGTTTGGTGAAGAGATTTCTTTCTTGGATTGGATGAAGTTCGGTGTTCCATTTTCATTGGTGTTGTTGCTTCTTGTGTTTTTAGTTCTTTCTAAAATTCACTTTAAACGGAAAGAAACAATAGATGGGGCTCATGAAGAATTGCATCGCCTTCGACAGGAGATGGGAGGAATCTCGAAGACTGAACGTAGAGTTTTGTACGTTTTCGCCGGAGCGGTACTCTGTTGGATTTTCCAGTCTCCGATTTCATCGGCATTGAAAATACCCGCGTTTAACGATACGTGGATTGCTTTGGCCTTCGGATTGTCGTTGTTTTTTATTCCAAGAGAGTCTGCCATACCGAATGAACGTTCGGTTGCTCTGTTGGAATGGTCCGATACGGAGAAATTGTCGTGGGGAGTGTTGTTGATGTTCGGCGGAGGATTGGCATTATCGCTCGCCTTCAAAGAAGTTGGCTTGTTGGAGCGACTTGCTCAGTGGCTGTCAGTTGTGAATGTTGGAAGTTCAACGGTTTATTTGATTATGCTTTGTGGAATAGGTCTATTACTCACAGCACTCATGAGCAACTTGGCTATGGTTACCTTGTTTGTTCCTATTGTCGGCTTGTTGGCTCAAGCCAATGGGATCTCACCAGCAGCATGGGCCATTCCTGTTACGTTGGCTGCCAGTTGTGATTTCATGTTTCCGATGAGTACTCCTCCGAATGCTATTGCCTACGGCACCGGTTGGGTAAAAGCCAAGGACATGTTCACCATTGGAATTGTGGTGAATGTGATATCGTTTTTGTTGTTGATAGCACTCGTGCTCTTAAGTTGAAGATATCAAAAGGTTTTGAATTGTTGAGTGAATATTATTTTATAACAAACCTCAACTCCGTTCTTCTGTTCGCCTGATGCGCTTCTTCTGTACAATTTACACCGTCAGAACATTTATTTGTGAGTTGATTTTCGCCGTATCCTTTTGCTATAATTCTATCTTTTGAAATCCCCTTTTTAATGATGTAATTCACACAACTTTGCGCTCTGTTTTGAGACAGGACTTCGTTGTAACTGTCTGTCCCACGACAGTCTGTGTGTGAAGATAATTCAACAACTAATTCGGGTCTTTCTTTCATGTATTGAACAAGTTTGTCTAGTTCTTTTTCACTCGCTTGACGCAAGAAATACTTGTCGAAATCGTAAAGTATTAAGTCAAGTTTAACAAAATTTTCGTCAGACATTGTGCGCATGGTAATGCGATAGTTCTGTGGAGCATTGCAATCAATTCCACTAAGTTTAATGCTTTGGTCATTGTAATTCATGGCGTTGCAATTGATCTCTGTGAGAATTGACTCGGTGTTGGTTCTTGACCAAGAGTACGAGCCATCTTGAGTTGCATTCGCCTTCTTAACGGTGTTGTCGGTTGATTTTATTTGAATGAGACTTCCCACAAGTGGTTTGCCATTTTCATCAACAACAGTAACGGTTTGAGTGGATTTCAAATAATTGGAAGACAAACCAACGTTGAATTTTCCTTCAGCCGTAGCGTTGAACGATTCTTTTTTAGATGCAGTATACAATTCATTGCCAGCATACGAAATCTCAAATTGATCTTTCAACCGGGGCTTTAATTTCACCTTACCTTCTTTGTCGGTTGTTTGAGAAGTTGTTGTGTTGTTGAGCTTATTTTTTATTTCAACCGTAGCGTTTTCTATTGGCTTTTTATCGCATGTAGTTAAAAGAATTTCAAGTTCAATATCATACACCGGTGTAGATATTTTGAAAATTTGATCTTTGTTTAAATTGCGGTTTGAAGACAAATAACCCGTGCCTGTTTCGGCGTCAAGGAAAAAGGCGAAATCATCACTCGATGTGTTAATTGGAATACCTATGTGAGTTGGTACGCCAGCCGTGTTTGCTGAAAACACATCTAAGCCACCTAGACCAATCCAACCTTTAGATGAAAAGTAAAGCGTTCCGTTGCTATCTACAAATGGGAATAATTCATCAGATGCAGTGTTCACGTTTATTCCCAAGTTGCTTGGTGCAGACCATTTTCCGTCAGCAAATGAAACTTTGTAAAGATCAGAACCGCCAAGCCCACCAGGTCTATCAGATGCGAAAATAACATTACCATTTACATCGAATACACCATGTCCAGTTGAGAAATGTTTGTCATTGAAATTGAAGGTTTCATCTTCTTTCCATTTCCCATTTTCTTTTTTAAATAAGCTAAGTTTTAAGCGAGAATATTTCACTCGAGCAATGGTATCTAATTCTTCGAAATTCCTAGTTAGCAGAGCTTGAGAAAAATCTTTGTTGAATGAAATAGGTCCATCGTGTGAATGGGTGTGTTCAATTTCATTCCAGATGTCATTGTTTTTTAATTTATCAAGTGCAGAGTATGATTCATAAGGGGTATTGGCATCTTTAATGAACGAAAGTTCATAATAGTTTTGACCTGTCCAAGTGTCTTTTCTAGCTAAAAAACCTGTGTTGAATTCAGAGGTTACGAAAACCAAACCTTTTTCATAAGGTACTGCGGCAAACTCTTCACCTTTCGATACATTGCGAAAATCTTTTACTTCAAACTCGCTTGTGTCTTTCAGGTAAGAAACCATTGTTGGGGCTTGTCTCTTCCATTCAATAATAGATGCTTCAGCAGGGATTAATGCCAACGCTGAATCCACAGACGCAACCAGCAACGAATGCTTGTTGTTCAAACGAAGCAATTCAAAATGCAATGTCCAATCTGCTACAAGAGCTTGATTGCTTCTGGTTAAAAGCGAATTCCAGTGAAGCGCTTCTTTGAATTGCTCTGAATTGTAGGCCGCTTCAGTGGTCATTCTTAGATAACTCCAGTCGCCCTTTTGTTTGTCTAGAAAACTCTGCGAGAGGTCTGCCCAAACGGGATAGGCTTCAACGAATTTGAATTGAGCTGACAATGATTTGGCGTAATCTTCTTTGAAGGCTTGTGCATTCGAAGTAATAGAGGCGCAAAACAAGAAGAGAAAAATGAATATTTTTTTCATGATAAATTAGAAATATCGTGGACTTACAAATGCGTTATTACGAGGGCGAATGTCAAAAGAGATGACCACTTCGTGATTTCCCCATTGATTTAATTTCATGCTGTTCATTGGAAGATCAAATGCGTATCCAATCATCATATTGTCATTTATTTGATAGGATGTATTAAAACCAAGACCTTCACCAATGCGGTACATACTTCCTATCCAAAATTGTTTGTAGAACAATGCAGAGACATTCACTTCCATGGCCGCAGGGCTGTTTTTAGTGAATTTCATTAAAGCTGAAGTTCGTATATCTGTAACAGAATTAATTGGAAATACATATCCTCCAGTAAGAAAGTAGTGTCGCTGACTTATGGCATTACCTGTGTTGTTGTCAATGTTTCGTTCTATAAGATGAGGAACTGAAAGTCCTACAAAATAGGATGCTTGACGCACATTGTTGTCACTTGCAACTTTATACAGATATGCACCAGCACCGAAGTTAGCTTGTGATTTGTTGTAAGGTGTTGTGAAGTTAGGATCGTTCGGATTCGTTACAGAAAGTCCGTTAAAATCATATTGAAATTTCTGAATTCCTCCAGAAACACCCAGCGATAAACGAAGGTTATTTGGATTCAATTGCATTTGAAAGGAAGCGTGATTCATCCAATCGATTGAATTGCGAGCGCCTGTTTTATCAAAAGTTAAATTTGTGCCAAGTCCTATTCTCTGTCTTGCGACAGGTGCATGAACTGAGATGTATTGTGTTGAAGGGGCTCCGTCCCAGCCTATCCATTGTGAGCGATGAACCATGTTCATGTTCAGCGTTCCGCGTGTTCCGGCATATGCTGGATTGTACGAAAGTGGATTGTTGAAATAGAAGGAGCTTTGCGGGTCTTGCTGTGCGTTGGAAGCAAATGATCCAACGAAAAGCAATAATAGAAAGTATATTTTTTTCATTTTCATTTGATTCTTATGGTTGTACTTCAATAAATCCTTTGAATGGATCTTGTGATTTTTTATGGGTGTCTATGAGATAGAAGTAGGTGGCTGCTGGTAAAATTTCTCCGTTGCCTTTGTCGTTGGTGCCTTGCCATGTGTTTTCATAGGGCGAAGCATAATACAGAAGCGTTCCCCATCGGTTGAATATCCATACTTCATTTTCAGGATAAAGCTCAATGTTCTGAATCATCCAATTGTCATTCGTGTTATCGCCATTTGGAGAGATGAATTGCACGGGTTCAACAGGTAAAAGCGGTGTGCAACCAATGGTGACTGATAGTTGCGCTTCGCAACTGTTCTGATCGGATACAACTACGGTGTAAGTGCCAGCATCTATTTCATTTAGCTGGGCTCCATTATTTTGGCCTATCCAATCAAAAGAATATCCTGGCGTGCCACCGGTGGCAGTAACGAGAATATATCCGTTGGCTTCTCCACATTCCGAGCGCAATGTATCCATAAGAGAAACGATTATTGGTGTTGGTTCACCAATGTTGAATGAATCGCTGTCAACGCATCCAGATAAATTTGTTACGGTCACAGAATAAGCTCCAGGAGCAAGGTTTGAAGCTGTTCCGCTGTTCGATGCATTTGGCGTCCAAGCATAAGTAACGGCATCTTGAGAATCCGTATTCACCTGAATGGTTCCGTCATTCGCTCCGAAGCACGTAACATCTGTGTATGTAGTATTGGTGATGTTGATCGGAGTAGGAGGGTTAATGGTTACGTTATATTGCGATACGCAAGTGGTGCCAGGGTCAGTAACAATAACATTATACGTTCCTGCTTCACTTACAGTTGTGGTTGTGGAAGTGGCCCCGGAAACAATTGTTCCACCGCTCCATACGAGAGTTGCGTTGTTTGGCGTTGGGGTCGATGAAATAACGGCTAGAGAAGTTACACAGTCGAGGCCACCGTCGGGACTAACCGTTGTTGTTAGTGTTGGTGAAGGGCTTACTGTGACTGTGAAATCATCGGTTGCTACAGGGCAATTGTTTATCTGAGCGGTCACAGTTATTGTTCCCGTTATGTTTGAACCGGTATTGTTCTCCGGAGCAGTCCATGTTGGAACGTTACCGTTTCCTGAAACGGCTAAGCCAATTGAGGTGTTCGAGTTGTCCCAGGTTAATGTGGCGCCTGTTGGAGTTGTGATATAATCTAAGGGATCGAAAACGAAATTCGCACAGCCGATTAAATCAACATTGGAAGAAATACTTAAGTTGGGTTGTACAACAACATAAACCGTTGCATTGTTGCCAGGGCATTGCACTCCGGAAGGTTCAATTTGATAAAAAACAGTGTCGGCTTCATTGCCGTTGTTGACTAATGTTTGAGTAATGGCTGTTCCGTTGCCATC
>JBEIFO010000072.1:0-8279 GCA_040382375.1 Crocinitomicaceae bacterium | reverse complement strand
TCTCAAACAACAAACCCCTGTCTGGACATGATTTCGAAAACAGCTTCAACAACACCACCGATTATTATTTCATTGCCAGCGCACGCGCGTAAAAAAAACGAAAAATGCGCCTACAATATGGGCGAGAAATATTTCGCCCCTAAGTCTTACCTTTACAAAATGAAAAACATTTTTCGCATAACAGCCCTAGCCTTTGTTGCAACGCTTTCCTTCTTCAACGTAAAGGCCCAAACCCCCTACAGACAATTCGGAATTAAAGCTGGGATGAACATTTCCAATGTGAAAACAGATATACCTGCATACACAACCAAAGATATTATTGGAGGAAATTTGAGCGTGACCTATGATCGTGTGCGCATGCGTTTCTTAACGGTAGGTGGCGAGTTCAATTGGGTTCAGCGTGGATTCACCAATCCGATAACAATTACCGATTCGGCGGGAAATACATTGGGATTGGCAGATCTTCGAAACAGGTTTAATTATTTTTCTGTTCCTCTAAAGCTTGGCGTTCAGTTCGGAAATCGCGTGTACATATTCGGAAACGCGGCATTCATTCCTGGATATTTATTGAAAGCAATTTCAGAGGTTCCTGTGGTGGATGAAAATGGACAAATCATAGATTACACATGGCAAGACGCAACAAATACAGCGGCTCAATTCGATTTATCTACTCAGATTGAAGTTGGAATTGGAGTTACCAAAGCAAAGCGATATAAATTTTATGTTTCTGCAGCCAAGCAACAAGCGCTGCTTAATATTTTCGATGATCCCCAATCCACTTTCAACATAAAATCTACCGGTATTATTATTTCAACCGGAATGAAAATTGAATTCGGAAAGGGACTGCTTAGATAAACTTACGAATACCTGCATGCACCGCATAAATGAGCGGAGTTAGCGCTACCGCAATTCCCATCTTCAACAAATAATTCGTTGGGGCCACTTCAACAAAAGTGTTCCAGTCCATTTTTCCTGGAAGGACAAATCCGATGTACAAGACAACGAGAGTGTCTATCATTTGAGAAACAACTGTGCTTCCTGTACTACGCAGCCAAATGTGATTGTTACCCGTTTTGCTTTTAATCCAATGGAAAATGGTCACGTCTAACAATTGAGAAATCAAGAAGGCGGCTATACTTCCAACCATAATCCAAGGAGCTTGTCCGAATACCGCCCCGAATTGTTCATCACTCACTCCAATGCCAGGAACAGCGGGTATTTGAAGGGCAAAAAGCACAATAATAAAACAGTATCCAATTAGAATGGTGGTTATCCAAGACAACCGTCGAACTGCCTTTTTACCATAAAATTCATTCAACGTATCGGTTAGCAAAAACACAATGGGCCAGGGAAGTACGCCCACAATCGTGATGAAGTTGTGCTTCCAATTTCCAATTTGAATGGGTATCTGAATAAGTTTACTTGAGATTAATTCTGCAGTAATTGCATTCGTAATGAAGAGTCCGGCTAGGAATATAAAGAGCCATTCGCGACGCGTAGAAAAAATTGCAGGTGATTCCATATTATTTCAAGAACACTTTGTACGTTGCGCTGTTCAGTTCTAAAAAGTAAATGCCTTCAGCATAATTCGAAATATCAAGTTGAATTCCGTTGGTAACTTTTCCCTTCAACAACAACTGTCCGCTTGCATTGGTAAGGGAATATTTCCCGCTAAAATTCGAATTTGAAATAGCATTGGCGGTTATTATAAATGGAAGGGAAGGGTGAGTATTTTCTTCCACCAAAATAATTCCAGAATGAAAGGCGAAAGCGTAATCTCCCGGAAGTGGATTCAAAACTTCGAAACGACCGTTCCAATTCGTAGTGCTTCCTGAAGTAATGAGTGTGGAATTACTTGCTTCACTCCAAGAATCAAATCCACTGGCTCGATAAAGCAACACCAAATTGCTTTCATCCATACCATATTGTTGAACCAATTGAAACAAAGCCGTGTCTAAGGCACTCGTAGCGGTTGCCGATCCATTGAAGCGCAGCGTCATTTTTGTTGAAGTGGTCTCGTTGGCGTAGGTGTTCACATGCCAAAAGCGATCTGGAGAAATAATGTAATCTGTAAATGGAATAGCAGCCACTCTGTCCGCTGAAGTCAAGTGCATTTCTGCGCGAACGAAAATGCTGTCCATATTTCCCAAATCAGTTACGTCGTATTCAAAATTCGCGAAAGTCAAATCATGAGAGCCCGTTGCTGCATTCCAAGCTTCATCGGCAAGCGTTGCGTAATGCAATTTGTCCGCTCTGTTCAAAATCACATGTGCAGGTTCGAACAAGACTGTTGCTGTTGCCGTGCTGTATTCTCCAGAAGCGTGAATGAGCACAGTGTCTGTATTTCCTGCAAAATCCATCACTGTAACTTCCAACGGAACGTTGTTTAAGTAGGTGGAATTGTGATGAAGGTATTGGTCTACATGAACATTCAATTCATATCCTACAAACTGCGAGGAATAGCTGAATCCCTTCAACCTAAAATCTGGATAACCCGGTTGAAACACCCATCCGTTAAAGAATTCAGAGAGATCTTCTGTGGTATACGCTTGAAAGAAATCGCGCATCTGAACTGAATTCAGCGTGTTGAATTGATACTGCGTCATGAGATCATGAATGGCCTGAAAGAAATTTTCATCGCCCATATATCCGCGAAGCGAATGCGCAACATCTGCTCCTTTGTTGTAAACGGTTTGTCCGTAGGTAACGTTTTCAGGTATTGCGTTCAAAGGGAAATATCCACCGTCGTTGCGCGGGGCATTCAACAAGACATCTCTGTGATTATCTCGAATGGAAGTGTTGTAGGCATCGCTTCCATACAACCATTCTGTAAAAATGCGCTCGCTGTAAGAAGCCCAACCTTCGTTAATCCACATGTCTGCAGCGGTTTCGCAAGTAATCAAATCTCCCCACCAATGGTGACTGAGTTCATGCGCATAAAGCGTTTCGTAATTAAGTGTTCCGTCAATGGCGAAGAGCGGATAGGCAATGTTCGTAGCGTGTTCCATGGCTCCACCGGTAAAGGGAACAGCCGTGAACCCTACTTTATCGAAGGCATAATTTCCATATTTCGTTTCGAACGCACTAAGCGCATCGTGCAAATGCACAAAACTGTTCTTCATATCCAACGTATCCGCTGCCTTCGCTGCAAGCCAGATAGGGCGGGTGTATCCGCCTAACGAAGTGAACTCATCTTCCACATGCGTATAGGTCGCAACCGCAACGCTTGCAAGATAGGAGGGAACCGGCTGCAACAAATTCCAGGTCGTCAACAAAGAATCTCCTCCTAGATTAATAACCGAAGAACGCAGGCCTCCGCAATAAGATGTCCTTCCACCATCGGTTAAAGTCTGAATCGTATAGGTGCAGCGCTCTCTGAAATTATCGAAGCACGGAAACCACACTCGCCCGTAATTGTGCGGAAGCGCATCCATGCCCACGCCCATGTTGTAGGCATAGCCACCGCTATAGTAAAATCCTCCCCAACTGTTATCTTGAATAGGACTTCCATGATAATACACACGAACGGTAAAGTTCACAAGAGAGGGAAGATTTGGAAGATCAATAAATAAATTAGGGCCAGTATGAATGAATGATGCTGAAACAGAATTGACAAAAACAGAATCGGTGGTCAATCCTTCAAGATCTAAATGCAATTGCGGAATATTCACCATCAAAGGAGAAACTACGATGTCTGCATATCCGCGAAGGTTATTACTTGAAAAATTCGTGAAGTCGAGATACACGTAAGTGTCCACAATGTCAACAGTATCACATCTACTGTTGCTATTGGAAAGATCTTTAGCTGAATGTCTATGATTACAATTCAAATGAGAGGGGGTTTGCCCATAGGAATTATAAGATAAAATAGACCAGATAGCAATTAAAATTATTCTATTCAAATTAAGCAAATTCATGACTGCAAGATATTCCAATTTCATGAAACAACCTTTTTCAAAATGGTCGCGTCTTATATTCAGCTCTAGGACTTGGAACAACCTTTGGCGAAACTAAACCAACCAAACTGCAAGTATGAAACCAACCCACGATCTGTTCGATCTGGTTCATTCTCTGACCAAGAGTGAAAAACGTTTTTTCAAGCTACAAAGCTCGTTGCAAGCGGGCGAGAAGAACTATGTTCGAATCTTTGATTTGCTTGAAAAGATGGATCATTACGATGAAGAGTTTGTGAAAGAATCATTCAAAGGAGAATTATTCTTGAAACATCTTCCATCAGAGAAAAATCATTTATTCAAGTTAATCCTGAAATCATTGCGCTCTTTCCACGGTGAAAGCAGTGTGAGAAGTCTTTTGAATCAGGCCTTGAAAAATGTTGACATTCTTCACAAAAAAGGACTTTTCGAAGAGTGTAAGAAAGAACTGAAGCGAGCGAAGAAATTAGCCACGTCCTACGAATTCTTTTATTACTTGTTTGAAATTATTTCTTGGCAGAAAAATCTTTTAGAAGAAGATTATGAGAATGGAGAATTTAGTCAGTCCATTGACGAGATAGCCGAAGAAGAAGCTCAGGTTTTACTGCAATTGCAGAACCTTGCTCAATATCAAGTCATTTACGGGAAGGTAAACGCAATCTTTCGGTCCGGAGGATTCACTCCTTCCAAGGTTCATGAAGAGATGCTAACTGAAATTTTAAGTTCGAATTTATTGGGAGATGGTTCGTTAGCCATATCCATTCGTTCCAATTGCATTCGCCTATATTCCCTTGGCTTTTGCGCCATAGCAGAAAACAACATAGAAAAGGCAGCTGAATATTTTACTGAATTAGTAACTCTTTTCGAAGAAAATGAATGGCTTCGCGAAGACAAGGCGAAGCGTTACTTGAGGTCACTGGGACAATTGCTAACGTGTCGCGTACTTCTGAATGATAGGGCAGGAGCAACTGAGATTTATAAGAAATTAGAGTCTTTGGAACAAGTAGATCAGTTTCAAGATCCAGACTTAATAGCTTTTCGTTTCCGTATTTTGAAGCAGATTCAAGTGGAAATGGCGCTTATGTTTGAGCAGAAAATTCAATCAGACGAATTGTTTGCTTCTATTCAACAAACGAAAAACGTTCTCAGCAAAGAGTTTGAAATGATGATTCACTACAGATTGGCTCTGTATGAATTTTCCTGTGGATTCCATCAGCGGGCTTTAAGGCACGTGAACGAAATCATTAACAATTCAGACAAAGAATTACGTCAGGACATATACGGACACGTGCGTGTCTTGAACATTCTTATTCATTTGTGCCTAGGAAATTCAGACCTGGTTGAATACGCCTTGAAATCAACTATTCGTTTCTACACTCAACGTGAACGCGACCACGAGGCTGATATTCACTTCCTGAAAAATCTTCGAGCATATAACAAACTATCTCCATTTGAAAAAACAACTTTTTTCAATGACGGGAAAATCATGTCTGAATTCCCATCCGTTAAAAACATGGAAGACCGCTTCCTAGAATTGGTCATTAAAAAAGGGATGATCTGATCATCCCCTTTTTTTCTTTAATTAGGGCGAATAATTATTCGCCCCTAAAGTTTATTTCGCCATTTCCTTCTGAAGAACTTCCTTGAATTTCAATTCTTCTTCATACGCCATCTCCTCATCTACTAAGATTCTTCCGCTGTGCTCATCTGTGATGATACGCTTGCGTAAACGAACGTCCATTTGCACCTGAGCTGGAATTTGAATGAATGAACCTGCTGAAGCATCGCGTTCAATTGGAACAACTGCTAATCCGTTTTGAGCAGACTTACGCATACGAACGTAACGCTCTAACAAATGAAGGTCAATGTGCTTCTTCGCCTCATCGCTACGCTTAGAAAGGAAGTCTTCTTCTTTCTGAGTTTCACTCATTAATTCAGTTAACTCAGTTTCCTTTAGATTTAAATCGTTAGTGCGCTCAGCTAATTTTGTTGAAGCGTTATCAATTTCAGCTTGCTTTGTCAATTTCAATGAATCGGCAGTGCGAATGTGCTTCGATTGTAATTCAATTTCTAATTCTTGGAATTCAATTTCCTTATTCAATGAATCGAACTCGCGATTGTTTTTCACTTTGTTCAATTGCTCCTTATACTTTACTATTAAAGCTTCGGCCTCCTTAATGGAAGACTTGCAAGACACAATACTTTCTTCTGCACCTTTAAATTCACCATTTAAACGAGCCAAGCGAGCCTCCAATCCTGATACTTCGTCTTTCAAATCTTCTACCTCGTATGGTAATTCTCCGCGTGTAGAGCGAATTTTATCAATGCGAGAGTCAATGAGTTGAAGGGCAAATAAATGTCTCAATTTAGATTCAACAGAGATACCTTTTTTAGCATCTTCGCTGTTCGACTTGTTCATTTGATTAATTGAAATCATAGTTTCTGTATCGTTTGTTTGGTTTTTCTCGTGTTTTTCGGGTTTAGCAATCGGAACGAAAATGGCCTGTTTAGGATCCATTTCCGAAGCCACGTGGATAGGGTTCGCTACACGTTTTTCAACGAGTGCTGGCGCTATACCAATTTTAAATGTTCTTGGTTTTCCATCTATAGGACCTTCAGCAATAACTTCCTTGCGAACTTTTGCCTCTCTCTTTGGTTTGGCAATGGTTAACGCCTCAGCAAGAATGGCTTCATCTTCCGGAGCTAGAACTACTGGAACTTCAGCAACGTCTTCAGCTTTCGCCGCTTTACCTTTCTTTACAGGTTTTGCAGGTGCTACAGGTGCAGCCTTCTTAGATGCGGTCGGCTTTGCAACCGGTGCAGACTTCTTAGATGGAACTGGTTTTGCAACAGGCGCAGCTTTCTTCGTTGGAGTAGGCTTGGCAACAGGTGCTGCCTTCTTCGCAGGGGCTAAAGCCTTTTTGGGCTCTACCTTTTTTACAGGGGCAGCTTTCTTGGTTACTACTTTAGATTTCGAAGCTGGTGTTTGTTTCTTCGCAGGAACAACCGCCTTTTTCACTTCAATTTTTTTCGCAGGAGCAGCTTTCTTAATTACTGGTTTAACTGCCTTCTTCACTTCTTGCACTTTCTTCTTTATCACTACTTTCACAACTTTTTTTGAACTTTTCACTTCCTTCTTCACTGCTTTCGCAACTGGCTTTACGACCTTTTTTGCAACCGGTTTAACAACCTTCTTCGCAATAGGCTTAACTACTTTTTTAGCAACCGGTTTAACAACCTTTTTAGCTGCGGGCTTTACTACTTTTTTTGCGATAGGTTTTATAACTTTCTTCGCAACAGGTTTAGCAGCTGGTTTTACAGCTTTCTTTTCTACTTTTTTCGCAACAGGTTTCTTTACCGCTTTCTCCTTTCCCTTCGACACAACTGTTTTAGCTGCTTTCTTAGCAGCAACCTTCGGCTTAGCTGGTGCCTTCGCTGTTGGTTTTATTGCTTTTTTTGCCATAATGTCAGTAATAGAATACAGGGTTCGTTAGTACACCCGTTTTGTGGACCGCGAATGTACGAAATTTTTCAGTGATTTTTGCATGAATCAACTCAATTGTAAACTGCTCACTTTCAAAATGTCCAATATCAATAAATGAGAGCCTATTCTCTGCGTCGAAGAACTCGTGGTATTTCACATCAGATGTAATAAATGCATCAGCCCCTTGAGCTTTCGCCGCTCCCAATAGAAATTGACCACTTCCACCACAAACCGCTATTTTCTTAATAGATAATTTGTTTGGTTGTGTGTACTTAATACTCTGATTATTAAATTCTTTTTTCAAAATACTTAAACAATCCATTAAATCAATTGGAACTTCTAATTCTCCAATTGCACCGCTTCCAAATTGATGAATTGAATTCTGAAGAACTTGCCAATTGTGTGCAATTTCTTCATACGGATGTGATTGGAAAAGTGCTCGCTGGACATCGGCTTTTTTCCAACTGGGTAAGATGACTTCAAATCGAATTTCTTCTTGTTCAGTTCGAATTCCTTGCGCTCCCTCAAACGGTTGTGCCCCCTCTTCAGGTTTGAAACTACCATTTCCAACCAAACTAAAACCGCATTCACTGTAATTTCCAACATTTCCAGCTCCGGCTTCGAACAACGCAGTTCGAACATTTTCAAAATGTGATACTGGAATGAAAACCGTTAATTGGAGCAAATGTCCATTCAATGGAACCAGCGGTTTTACATTTTTCAGTCCAAGGCGACGCGCAATTTCACCATTAACTCCTTCCAAGGTATTGTCGAGATTTGTGTGAATCGCATACAACGCAATGTTGTTTTGAATGGCTTTAATAACGGTTCGCTGAACATAGTCCGCACCAGTAAAGCGTTTC
>JBEIFO010000071.1:0-8301 GCA_040382375.1 Crocinitomicaceae bacterium | reverse complement strand
TATTCATACGGAGGAAAACTACTTCACAAAGGAAAGAAAAATGGCTTTATGGCGTTGAATACGTTCAACAGTGTTAACTATACAGATAGCCTTGCGCGTGAGGCTTTTGGGCTTAACGTAATTACTTTCGAAGGTGTGACCAATATCAAAGGGCATACGCTTAAAGCGGAAATGGGAGTTGGAAAATACTACAGTCCAAGACATCAAGGAAAATGGGGCGAAGCTCTTCAATTGCGCTGGTCCACCCCGGTTGTCGGTAAAAGACCAATCTTGGAAGTTCACGCATTTCGCTTAAGTCCTAGGGTGGTAAATAACACCGCTATTTTTTGGAATACCGCAACTCAAGAGTATGCAGCGAATGAGATTCCTGCAGGAGGTGTTGGTAGCTCATCTCTACTACAACCCTTTGGAAGTTCTATGATTCGCTTGGGTCAAATGACGAACAATCGTCAGGGGTTGAACTTAAACGTTCAGTGGGGAACTAAGAAATTTAAATTTAGTGGAGGTATGGGTGCTTCTTCGGAATTAGAACCCGCAGCAGCAATCATTACTTACGGTCATCCTGTGAATAGCGTAACGCGCTCTCGTTTCTGGCGTTGGCAGTATCCTGCGAATGTTGGTCCTTATGGAAGATATTCAGATATCTATAGAGACACCTATGAATCTGTTCAACTATCAGACGACAGCTCGGGCGTGGTAGTGAACAAAAAGCACTTCAATGTTGCAGAGGCGCAAATGAAGTATCAAGGAAAAATTGGAGCACATAAAGTGTTTTTGTTTTCGTTATTACAAATGCAAAGTGCTGGAAGAAAATTCTCGCCCATTGTTGTGACCAACGAGAAGGCTTATGTTCGTCAGTACTCTTCCGAACTTGAAGTCTATTATGAACTTACGTCAACGGTTATGCTGAATGGTTACATTGGATATGAAAGAACCATTGCGAATTACTTAACGAATATCGATGAAGTTTCTAGAAGGCCTAGAAATCAATATGGAAAGGGCTACGGCTTGGGAGTAGATGTTGAATTGGGAAGAAATACAAGACTTTATTTACGTCACCGTTGGTTCTCTTTCGAAGACAGAAGTTTCTCGTTAGATCATTTCAATGGAAGAGAATTAGTGGTAGAATTAAAAGCGTTTTTTTAATGAAAAATAAATTACACATTGTTGTTGGAATTGTTGCGTTAATGGCAGCACAGTTTGTTTCGGCGCAGGAAAAAGATTTGCGTAAAGTAGTCTTCACCGGCGCCGCACGTGGACTGTATTACGGCGATAAGATTGGCCAAGAAGAAGAAGATTCGATTACCATTCCACGTATGAATAGCGGTCATACGTTGGTTGATTTGGGAATGAATATTCGTCCGAATAGAAACACTGAAATCCAAGGTATGGTGCGTGTGCGCAACGACTACGGCGGATTCTGGGGATCTGGGGTTAGCTTCGACATTCGTCAATTGTATATTAAAGGCGTTGCAGGAGGAATAGTTCGTTACCAATTGGGTGACATCAACTACAAGCTCTCTCCGTACACACTTTCGAATACCCAACAAGAAATTATTACGCAAGGACCAGTTATTTTTCAGCAGCAAACCCGCTTGATGAATTACGATAATTTCTATGCAGCCGATAGTTCATGGAGACAACAAGGAGCGGCTGCTGAATTCGGATTGCAGTTTTCGAAGTTTGTGAAGGAGTTGCAATTTCATACCGTGGCGACACGTGTTAGAACGACAGATTTCGGAAGCATCAACGATCGTTTATTCGCTGGATACAACGTGAATTTGGTTCAAAGTAATTTCCTTGAAATTGGAGTGAATCACGTGACTCTTTTCGACATTGAAGGAACTTCTCGAAACTTAAGCACCTTCCACAACCCTGTAACTACAGGTACTTTGTTGTTGAAGAAAGATTTTTCTAATTGGAAAATGAAGGTGAATGTGGAAGCAGGAACTTCAAAAACATACTACGAGAAATTCGAAGGTTCACCAGAAACAAACGGAAAAATTTTCGATGCGAAATGGATGGGTGCAAACAACTCGAAAGGATTGAGTGTTGAAGCGGGATGGAAATATGTAAGTTCAGATTTCCGCAGTCCAGGTGCGCAAACCAAGCGTGTGAATTACAACTATCAGCCATCATCTTTCGGGAGAATCACGAATGATCAAGTGGTAAGAAATCTTACTGCCTTCGATTTAATGCGCGAGTCTAACGCATACAACCGTCAGCTTTCTTCCAACCTCATGTTAATTCAACCGAAGTACGATAACATTACACCTTACGGAACTGCTACTCCGAACAGACAAGGATTAACTGTTAATGCGCGTTACGTTAGCCCAAGACAATTGTTCGAAATCTCTGCATCGCAATTGATGTTGCAGGAAACACGTGGCGAAGGAACATTGCTACCGCGTAAGTTCATGCGCTCAGAGGTGAAGGCTGTTGCGCATTTGAGCAAGCGATTCGGAAGTAAGGATAAATTGTTCGATGTTTCTGTGAGATTCAGAAACGACAACACGTCTCGTGAAGAAGAAGAAAACGTTCGTGCGGTAGACCTTTCAACACAAATACTTTCTGTTGGAATGGAATACGAATTCTGGGACAACTGGGATTTGATGTTAGGTCTTCAACAAATTACATTCAACGGATTCGATTACACCGCTGTTCGAAACAACTTTTCTGAGATCTACAACTTCAAAGAGTATCAGACAGACGGAGAGGAATTCATGCAAGCTGCCGGAGTTCGCTACCGTTTTTCAGACAAGTCAAGTTTATCTGTGAACCTTTCGAACTTCAAGAATACCGATGCTTTCGACGCCACACAGAATTACACTATTCGTCAGTTTATGTTACTTTATCAAATGAATTTTTAATATGAAAAAGTCTATTTACTTTCTACTATTTGCTTCGTTAGTCTACACTTCATGTAAGGTAGACGAAGAGTTCGAAGGACCTTCATTGGTTGACTTATACGGTGAGTTCACCTTGGTGAATGATCTTGATATTACCAATCGCGATGTCGATTTTTCGAGTGGAGAAACGACAACGTTTACAGCTTCGTTTTCGAAGAATGTGAACTGGACGTTAGAGGTTAAGGGTCTGCAGTCAGGCGCTATCAAGCGTTTCGAAGGCTTCTCAAATGTTATTGACGCATCGAATGCGACGTGGACAGGAACCACTACGGATCTGCCAATGTTTCGTGCTGAAGATTGCGCCGTTCAACTTTCAATAGAGAATGTTGCGGATACTTTGCACGATACGCTAACAGTGGTTGGATCGAAAGTTTATCAAGGTTTCGTTGCAGCTGATTTCGAAAACGGATGGAACAGCGGCTGGAACACCTACGTTCAAAGCGGTGCGAACATGAGCTTCGCAGTTCAGACGAATAACAACGCCGCACAAGGTGGACGTTACTACGAAATGGCGGGTGCTGTTTCTTGGGATTGGTTGATTGGCTTGGTGAATATGCCGGGAAGCGCTTATGGTGCAACGCACTATCCATTGACGAGCAATCCTTCGAATTTGTATTTCAACACGATGTTGTATAAGCCAGCAGGCATTGACAACGGTTTGGTGTTGTTCCAAATTAAGGAAGACGATAACGATGATGGAATGTACTCTGCAGGTACTGAGGATATGTATTCCATTCAAGTGAGCTTAACAGCGACCGGATGGGCGAAAATTTCTCAGCGTTACGACAATATCCCAACCTTGGTGAATGGTGCTGCATCGGGACCAATTGGAAACGGATTGCATGAGCCGAATAAGGTGATTGAAGTGTCTGTGTTGTTCTTAGCGAATCCAACTTCAGGTTATTCAAAGACGTGGTTAGATTACATGATATTCACTGAAGGATCTGCACTAGAGCCTTAATTCTTCCATATGAAATACGCATTTTGGTCTGTACTTCTTTTATTCTCGAGTTGCGTTACCGTAAAGGAACTTGCGCTTTATGAAAATGAAGTGATCGTGGAAGAGACGAAGGATGTTAACGGATTTCAGTTGACTGAAATCTTCAACGACGACATCACTTCGGAGATTTGGTTCACACCAAATCCAGCTTGTCTTACTGTTACCTCTGAGCGTAAAGAAGTTTTCTCTGGAACAGGTGCCATGAAATTTACATGGAACAAACAAGCAGGCGGATGTCCTTGGCTGGGTCTGGGAATTGGTTGGGCGAATTGGAGTGGAAAGGATTTAGCTTCAATTGAAAACAGTGCAGCCATTTCATTCAAAGTGAAAACGCAAGAGGGATCAATGAAAGGATTGCCTTGGGCCATGGCGTTGGAAGACTACGCTGGAACGCAAGCCTGGATAGGTGTTACAAGCGGTTATGTGGAAGGTGGAATAGTGGATACCTCTTGGAGAACAGTTACAATCCCCTTAGTAGATTTTCAATTTGAAGGATGGAATCTAGATGGCGGAACGGTGAAGCAAATGCTAATTCAATTCGAATCGAATGGAACGGTGTACGTTGATGAGTTCAAGATTATTCCTTTCAAACCGAAGGAGCCGAACACACTTGTTGTGACGAAGTCTTACGGTTGGGTGAACGACGGATTCATTGAAGGTGGACAGTTTGTAGCGCAAGCGAACATGGACGGCTCTGTTATTTACTTGAACTGGAACGAAAAGGAATTGTACATCGGCGGTGAAATTGAAGACGTTTCTCCGTGTAGAAATATGCAATCTGGAAGAGACATTTGGAACGGCGATGCGATTGAAATTGCCTTCTCTTCAGAAACCGGAATCAGCGACAAGCGCATGATGTTTTACGAAGGCGATCGTCATATTGGAATTAAGATGGGAGGAAATTTCGACGTGTACGATTGGTCGCGCGAGAAGAATATTCAAGCGCAAATTTCTGTGAAGCCGCTTCAAAATAAATACGTTTTCGAATGTGTTATTCCTTGGAGCGAATTGGGCGTTGCACCTTGGAAAAACAATTCAACCTACAACATTGATTTTGCCATAGACCAGTCTACAAGCCAAGATACAAGAGACTTTCAGAAACGTTGGAATTCAGTGAACAATGAAAATTTCAACTTGAATCCTTCGTTGTGGGGTAAGCTTAAAGTAGAACTTCCAATCATCACGTTAGAATAATGATGAATTCAAAAAATATTTTTCAATCGTTTTTCATTCTTGCTTTTTTAGCAGTGAATGTTTCTTGTACTTCACAGAAGTCTGCTACAAAAGACAAAAAGCTTATTGGAATGTACGAGTACTACATTTCCAAAATGTCCATTGAGGAAAAGGTAGGACAAATGACACAATTGAATTTAGATGTCGTTTGTGAAGGGGAAGTGTACAAGTTGGTGGAGCCGCATCATTTGGATGCAGCAAAGCTTCACACGGCTTTAGTTGATTACCACGTGGGTTCAATTCTGAATTGTGGCGGACATGCTTATCCGCGCGAGCAGTGGCATGAAATCATTGGTGGCATTCAGAAAGTAGCAACCACAGAAACAAATTTGAAGATTCCAATTCTTTATGGAATAGATGCCATTCACGGAGCGAATTATGTTACAGGGTCTACCTTGTTTCCACAGCAATTGGCGCAAGCTGCAACCTTCAATCCGAGTTTAACACAAGAGGGTGGAAGAATTACTGCCTATGAGACGCGCGCTGCGGGCATTCCTTGGAACTTCTCTCCAGTACTGGATGTTGGAAGAAATAAGAATTGGTCGCGTTTTTTCGAAACGTTTGGGGAAGATCCATATGTCTGCAGTGTATTTGGAAGCGCGCTTGTTCGTGGTTATCAAGGTGACAGCCCTTGGGTAGACGAGTTTCACGTTGCGGCTTGCATGAAGCATTTCTTGGGTTACAGCGGAACACGAACGGGATTCGATCGCACACCTGCAATTCTTTCAGACATTGAATTGCGCGAAATTTATCGTCCATCTTTTCAAGCCGCTATAGATGCGGGTGCATTGACTGTTATGATCAACAGCGGCGAGATTAACGGAATTCCTGTTCATGCAAATCCGAAAATTTTAATCGATTTGTTGCGTACTGAAATGGGCTTCAAAGGACTTGCTGTTACAGACTGGGAAGACATAATTAAGTTGGTGAAAAACCACCGCGTTGCTGTTGATTTGAAAGAAGCGACATACCTGGCTGTTATGGCTGGAATAGATATGTGCATGGTACCAAACGATTACGACTTCACCAAGTATCTAATTGAATTGGTGAAAGAAGGAAGAATTTCTGAAGAGCGTTTGGATATAAGTGTTCGAAGAATTTTGGAAACGAAGAATAAGTTGGGATTGTTCGAGAACGCCATGCCACCAAGCATTGCAGCGTTTCCTGAATTTGCTTCAGAGAAACACAAAACTGCGGCATTGCACACGGCAGAAGAAAGTATTACGCTTCTTGAAAACAAGAATAACATTCTTCCTTTGAAGAAAGATTCGAAGATTTTTGTTACGGGTCCCGCTGCGAATTCAATGACCTTGTTGAATGGCGCTTGGACACGCACATGGCAAGGAACCGATGCGCAATTCGATGACGCTACGAAGAACACAATTTATGAGGCGCTTCTGAGCAAGAATAAGAATGTTACGTTCAATGAAGTTTGTGGTTTAGAGACCATGAACAAAATGAATGGTAATCCGTTGGAGATGGCGATGAATGCCGATGTTATTGTGGTGTGTGTGGGAGAATTGCCAAGCACAGAATTACCCGGAAACATTTACGATCTCGAACTTCCAAAGGCGCAGCAAGAGTATGTGAAGATGCTTCAGTCTACAATGAAACCAGTTGTGTTGGTGTTGGTTGAAAATAGACCGCGGATTGTTCGCGATATTGTTGACGGATGTTCTGCTGTTGTGATGGCTTATCAGCCGGGCGATTTCGGAGGAGATGCGTTGGCGAATATTTTATATGGCGATATTAATCCGAGTGGAAAGCTTCCATTCACGTATCCGAAATTCCAAGTTGGAACTTCAACTTACGATCACAAATTCACTGAGACTTTTGACAAAGATTTTGGTAACAAAGCCTTCCAACCGCAGTGGGAGTTTGGTTACGGATTGTCCTACTCAAATGTGCAATACGAGAATTTGCAGGTGAGCTATGAAAGCGAAGATATGGGCGGAGAAATATTCATTCGCGTGGAAGTTGTAAACCCGAGCGAACGTTCGGTTAAGGAAAGTGTGTTGGTTTTTGCAACAGATGAAGTAGCATCTGTTACCCCTTCCGTAAAAAAATTAAAGGCCTTTCAGAAAATAGAATTGGCGCCGAAGCAGAGGCGCACCGTTGAGTTTTCCATTTCGAAAGAAGATTTGAAATTCATTGGAAAAGATGCGCAACCGATTTTCGAATCGGGAGCTTTCCAGTTTCATGTGGGTTCGTTAACACAGAGATTAATTATTCAATAAGATGAAAAGATATTTGTTGTTTTTAGTGCTTGCTTCAATTACGCTGATTACTTGTAAGCAGTCTAATCCGGAAGATGTATTGGGTCGTCAGGGCGATGTTGTAGACTTCGCTGGACGTAAGTGGGACATTAAATACAGCAACACGCCTGTGGGTCCGGGACCGAACAATTTCTCGCGGTTGTATGACGACGTTTGGGTAGATGAAAACGGATACTTGCACTTGACCATTGCGAAGCACAATGATACTTGGTATTCTTCGGAAGTGGTTGGACAAGACAACTTGGGATACGGAACTTACATTTTTACCATTCAAGCTGACCCGATGTCGTTTTCAGAGAATGTTGTTTTCGGATTATTCACTTGGGATAATAACACGCTTCTTACAGACGGGAACAGCGAGGTTGATATTGAGTTTTCGAAGTGGGGAGATGCGACTGCTGAAGAGCCAACCACTTTTTCTGTTCAGCCGGTTAGCTTCGGAACTTTTTATCCGGAAAGAACACGTGAACGTTTAATCGATCCAGACATTTTGAAAGGTGTTACAACGCATTTATTCAACTGGACAGACACATTGATCACGTGGTACAGTTATGCGGGTGAGGACTACGAGAATGCCACGCCAATTGCTACATGGTCGTTCAACTTGAACAATCCTCCACGTGTGAAACAAGACGGCAATCAAACGTCTCAACCTATTGTTATTCCTGCTCCGGGTGCAACAACGAATTGTCGCATGAATTTCTGGACATTACCGTTTTCTGCCATTGGTCCAAACAACGGATTGACGCACGAAGTGGTGATTCGCGATTTCAAATACATACCTATGCAATGATTGCTGTAAATTCGCAGCATGATCGTTCAGAAACATTTTGAAGAAGCGCATCAGTTGCTTTCGCAATTGTTGGCTTCGCCTGACTTTTTA
>JBEIFO010000070.1:0-8316 GCA_040382375.1 Crocinitomicaceae bacterium | reverse complement strand
TTCATTCGGGTGATAGCCTGTCCAGTTGTCTGATATAACAAATGGAATCTTCCATTTTCGTTGAATGAAAAGGGCTTGCCATCCTTCAGGCCAAACCATATTTAGTTGAACAAGATCTGGTTTGTTTTGGTTGAAATTGATATGGGCGATTCCTTTTTTTAAGGCTTGAATTCTGTTTCGAAACAAGAATCCGTTTGAACAATAGTAAACTCGAACTATGCGCACATTTCCTTCTACCTCATCTTCAATCTCGAAAGCGCTGGTCTTATTGTTTTTTGAAAGGTAAAGCACTGTGATATTTGCGAAGAGCGCAACAGCTTCTGCATGACGCTGAACAAAATTCCCAAGGGTGGGGTGGGTTTTACTCGGAAACCAACTGCTTAGAAAAAGGACATGAAGCTTTTTTTTCACTGCTGCAAGATACAAATTCAAAAAAATACTAGGGTCTATTTGTTCAAATAGAATGAATGTGATTATCTTTGCCGCCTCTTAGATGGTGGTTTTAGCTCAGTTGGTTAGAGCATCAGTTTGTGGTTCTGAGGGTCGTGGGTTCGAATCCCATAAGCCACCCCACTAGAAAAAGAAAAGGTCGACAACGTCGACCTTTTTTGTTAAAATATAATCTCTTAGTGAATTCCTTTTGAAGCCAAATAACGTTCAGCGTCTAAGGCAGCCATGCATCCCGTTCCCGCAGCAGTAACTGCTTGGCGGTAATTTTTATCTGCTGCATCTCCCGCTACAAAGACCCCTTCAATATTGGTCTTCGAAGAACCTGGAGTGTTTATAATATAGCCGGTTTCATCTGTATTGATGAATTCTTTGAATACGCCCGTGTTCGGGTTGTGGCCAATAGCGACGAAGAATCCAGTAATATCAACAGTGCGACTTTCACCAGTAGCAGAGTTCTTGAAGATTGCTCCTTCAACCGCGTCTTTACCTAAAATATCTTCTGTGGTTGAGTTCCAAAGAATTTCAATGTTCGGTGTTTCCAAAACGCGATTTTGCATGGCTCTAGAAGCACGCATTTTATCACTTCGAACAATCATATAAACCTTGCGACAAAGTTTAGCGAGGTAGGTAGCTTCTTCAGCCGCTGTATCCCCAGCACCAACGATTGCAACATCTTGATTGCGGTAGAAGAATCCATCGCATACTGCGCAAGCACTAACTCCTCCGCCTAAATTGCGAAGACGAATTTCATTGTCAAGGCCCAACCATTTGGCTGAAGCACCTGTTGCAATAATGACTGAATCTGCGCTTACAATGTGTTTTCCGTTGTCTATTTCAATGAGATGCTTACTTCCAGAAAAATCAACTTTAGTCACCCATCCGTTGCGAATGTCAGTACCAAAGCGCTTGGCTTGGTTTTCCATATCAGCCATCATCTCAGGACCTTTTACTCCTAAAGGATATCCAGGGAAATTATCTACTTCCGTGGTGTCCATCAATTGTCCGCCAGGCTGCTGTCCTTGATAGATAACAGGCTTCATATCTGCACGTGCAGCGTAGATTGCTGCTGTATATCCTGCCGGTCCGCTGCCGAGGATAAGGCATTTAATGTGTTCGTTCGCTTCCATATAATTCAATTTTTTTGAGAGCACAAATATAGTGTGAGTGATGCTTTACAATGTGTGATTTTACACACACTTTATTCAAAGGCTTTAATCAAGAATGCATCCCAAAGTGGATCTTCCGGTGGGGGTGCCGAGATTACAACAGGAGTCTTTTTTACAGGATGTGTAAACTCAATTTTTCTTGCATGAAGATGAATACTTGCGTTGTCGTTGGTGCGCTTGCTTCCGTATTTAATGTCACCCTTAATCGGACAGCCCAATTGCGAAAGTGTTGCTCGAATTTGATGGTGCCTTCCCGTTTTCGGATAAACTTCAACGAAAGTATAATGGTCACCTTTTCCAAGCACTTTGTAGGTCAGTTCAGATTCTTTTCTGTCGGCAGCAGGCTCGTTATAGAAGAAAGACTTGTTTTGTTTCTCATCTTTCCACAAGTAATTTATCACATGCCCTTCCATCTTTGGCGGTGCGTCTTGCACAACAGCCCAATAGGTTTTGAATACATCACGTGATTTGAAGTCAATGGTTAGTCTCGAAAGAGCCTTACTTGTTTTAGCGAACACCACAACACCGCTTACAGGGCGGTCTATGCGATGAACAGTCCCGCAAAAAACTTCGCCGGGTTTATTGTAGGTTATCTTTAGGTATTGTTTAATGATGTCGCTTAGAACTACATCTCCTGTTTTATCGCCTTGAACGATATCAGAGTTTCTCTTGTTTACGGCAATAATGTGATTGTCTTCGTATAGAATGCGAAGGTTTTCGAGGGTTGTTACTTCAAGCGGTTTTTTTGGTGCTCGGTCCCAAACTTTGGGCGCGTGTTTTTTCATTAATACTGCTCTTTGTTGTTCGGGAAATCTGCGCTTCTTACATCACTAACATATTGCTCTAACGCACCGCGCATTTGCTCTCCCATGTTCAAATATTTTCTCAAAAAGCGTGGGGTGAATCCTTCAGTAATTCCAAGCATGTCATGCAGAACCAACACTTGACCATCTACATCGCCACCAGCACCAATTCCAATAATTGGAACATGAACTTCCTGCGCAACGCGCTTGGCAAGTGCCGCTGGAATTTTCTCTAAGACAATAGCGAAACAACCACTTTCTGCTAAAAGTTTCGCATCGTGAATCAAACGATCGGCTTCAACTTCTTCCTTAGCACGAACTTGGTAGGTTCCGAATTTATAAATACTCTGAGGAGTTAAGCCAAGGTGTCCCATAACAGGAATTCCCGCGGTTAATATACGTTTTACACTTTCAACAATTTCTTCTCCGCCTTCCATCTTAACAGCATGTCCTCCCGTTTCTTTCATAATACGAATAGCAGAGTTCAGCGCTTCTTTGGAATTTCCTTGATATGAACCAAATGGCATGTCAACAACAACAAGTGAACGATTACAGGCGCGAACCACACTGGCAGCGTGATAGATCATTTGATCCAAGGTAATTGGAAGAGTGGTCTCATGTCCAGCCATTACATTCGACGCTGAATCACCAACTAGAATAACGTCAATTCCAGATTGGTCAACAATGAGAGCCATAGAATAGTCGTATGCGGTTAGCATAGCAATCTTCTCTCCCTTGTTCTTCATTTCTTGAAGGGTATGGGTGGTAACTCTGCGAACTACTTTGTTTACTGACATGATTTATTTTTTAGAGCGGCAAAAGTGGGGATTATTCCTTAACAAATATTTTTTTAGCGACAATTCCTTTTAGACTGTCTGAAATTTGAATGGCATACATACCCGTGCTGAATTGCGAAACATCGATTCGAGTGGAACCTTGGTTTTGCATATTTCCGCTGTGAATCAATTTTCCTTGTATGTCGAAGATAGAATAGGAAAGTCCTCTGAATTGTGCCTCAGCAACCACTTGAATGTAGTCTTGAGCAGGTGAAGGGTATATTTTAAATACAGTTTCCTCCTCTTCATTTACATTCACATTCGATTGGAAATGCGCAGTGAATTGGGCAGTATTCAATGAGATATTTCCTTCCCAAACAGAATCTAAAATATCATTGATTAAACTGCTATTATCCCAATAAGCGAATTCAAACCCCGGATTGGCAATGGCTTCAATTTTCACAGGAACACCATCGAAATAAACTCCTGTCCAAGGATATTCTGTAGGTTGAACGGTGCTGATATGAATTTGTCCTGATCCTGCAGGCAATACATCAAGCGTTACATCCACTTGTTGTGGTAATGCAAATCTGTTTTGAATGTGATCGCGAACCTGCTCTGTTCTGCAAAGCAATTCAGATTGGAAGGTCATGTGATTGTTGTAGAAATAATCCATTTGTCCGGGTACATTGCCTGCGTCTCCCCAGCGCTGATATTCATTCGGCATTTCAGGTGCAGTTAAATTGAAATAACGATTCTCTACAGCAATGAGTCTTTCAGGACGGTAGTTCGTGTTCATTAAATCAGCGAATCGATTGATGAAGTAGTGTTTGTATTGCGTGTTTTGAATGCTTTGTAACCAAATATTGATATACGGATTGTCAGTACTTTGCCCTGACATATAGTCGATGTGGTTGAAATAGCAATCGGTCCAAGCATTCGGATTTAGGGCAAGCTCCATGTCAATAGTTGCGAATCTCCATCTGTTGTTTGTTACGTTGGAACGATAAATTTTAATGTTGTTACCCGGCCAGTCGACATTACCCATCCAGGATTCTGAGATAATGTAATCCGTGTAGTAAGTCATATCGAAATGTAGATCCGCTTCACTCCAGTATGTTGGACTTGTTTCGCTCAAAGAGTTGAATGCGTTGTATGAATTCCAAAAGTTTTCGGTCGAACCTTGCACAGCACGAAGCATACCTCCGTACCAGTAACTGAGCGACATTAACTCTACTGAATCTTTGATTGCGCCTTCGTTTTCCTTGAACATTTCTGCGTTGTATTTTTCACGCAATTCGTAGAGTCCGAAGTATTGTCCGTTTATATAGACTGTTGCAGGGCGATAAGCGCTGTAATAAGCATTTGCTCCGCGACACATGAGTTCGGCTTGGCAGGCCTCTTTGTATGGAAGAGCCAAATATTGATTACTTCCATTGCGAAGATAAAATTCAGAGTACTTATTTCTATTTGGTCTCCCTGGAATGATCACTTCATTTACAGAATTTTCACCCAGAACGCTATGGGCTAGTTCCAAACGGAAGGAGTGCTGCGGTTGAGAGCGGCTTCCTCCAGCACCTCCATCTATTTGCATACCTGTATTTTGAGAAAATACAAGCGGGTGCCCTGGAATAGAATCGAAATAATCAATGTGTGCATTGCGCAACCAGTCTTGGTCCCAATGGTCGAATATTCCTTGGTCTCCATATAAATTAGCATTGTCCGTGGTGATGGAAAGAATAGGAGTGGTGTGACTAATGTTGAATAGGAAAGAAGCCGATGTTACATTACTCGGAATGTAATTGGGTTTGAAGGCCCGTGCGCGGAATATTTTTGATTGGAAAAATGTTATAGGTGTTCCTGTATATACTGGCGAACTGCTTGTTGGCTCACTTCCGTCTAGGGTATATCGAATGGTCGAAGGGGCGGTGTTTAAATCAAGAATAGTAGCGTTGAAGGGAGTTGTGTATACACCAGGGTTATGGTCGAACAATGGTGCAATTGCATATCCCAATGCCGGCGTTTCGCTGTTGCTGGCGTCAGGAGTTGGCGTGGCGAAGAGTGAGTTCGTATTCGATCCGTTCGGATAGCGTCCAACGCTTATGTCCACTGCTTGACATTTCACAATTAAACTATTTTCTAACACTTGTGAAGGGTTGAAAAGGAACAAGGTGTCACCACCTCCGGAAATTTTAAAACTCGTGTGAAATTGTGTCCCCGAATTTGGAAGGAACTCGTTAGTCATTGCTAAATCGGGCGCATTCTTCATAGCAATTTCGATGTAAGTGTAATTTACAGCATCCGTCGCAGCGATATTGAATCCAAGTGAATTGATTGGTCCTGCTGAAAGACCCGCGGCTGTTAGTTCCACAGCGGGAATAAGCATTTGATTACGGGCACTCCAATACCAGTTTCCGTAAGGAGCTGGGTAATCTGTGTTTCCATTTTGAATGTTACCTGTTCCAATGGTTGTGCCGTTCAACTTCATATTTGGGCGTTGATTCGCAACAGTTCCCAGGGTGGCGGAACATGAAGCTTCGCTACCATCGTTAAATGCATAAGTTGTCGATCCGTATGATGTAGCAGACTGTCTAAACACAGAGTTGGTAATGTAGCCAGTGTTGCTATAGGAGCAAACGTTTACTGCGATGCTCGAAACACCGTCCCATTGAAAAGGCGTCGTAAAGTTGTGGGTGTTCCAACCGACAACAGGGGTGAACGAACCGGTATTGATGGTTGTGGTAAAGGGATTGGTTGCAAACCTGTTTTTTTCACTGCAAAAAACAACTAGGAATTCTCCAGGATTCATTGTGTAATGAGGGAAAGTCCATTCTGTTGGAGTTGTAGAATTGTCGGTTAAAGAATAACCAAAAAGATCTACTGCCGAAGTTCCAGCGTTATAAAGTTCAACCCAATCTTCGTATTCACCATCTTCATCTGCTATTAGGCTATAGTTCTTATTGCTTCCTTCGTTTATTATAACTTGAGACCAAAGGATGCTGGAAATAAGAAGAGCGGAGAAGATTAAAACTAATTTTTTCATTTTCTAAAGGTACTAATTCTGTTTATTTTTTATCTTTTGTAGTTCCGTGGAAATAGCCGACTCGACTAAGGGTTCCATGATGAGGTAACCTGCAACATTGGGGTGAACGCCGTCCTCGCCTAATTCATAACGTAATCCGTTACGTTCGTCTTTCATGGGTGTGTGAAAATCCACGAAAGTAATGTCATGCGTTTCCGCATAGAAACGAAGCGCTTCGTTCAACTCAATAACTTTTTCAGCGGGTTCTTTGCCAGGGCTCCAAGGGTAATCGAAAACCGGTAACACGGAGCACAGTACCACTCCAATATCGTTGGTCTTCGCCAATTCAATCATAGAGAAAATATTATCTTCAATCATATCGAGCGACACGTTGCCCGTATTTCCGGCAATGTCGTTGGTGCCGCCTAGGAAAACAACAACTTTTGGGTGAAGGTTCACCACATCGGCACGAAAACGAAGAAGCATCTGCGAAGTGGTTTGTCCACCGATGCCTCTATTCACGTATGTTTTTCCAACAAAGAAATCGGGGTGAACATTTTTCCAGAATTCTGTAATGGAATTTCCCATGAACACCACGCGGTCTTCATTTTCTGCAGGGCTTTCAAGCAGAGCATTCGCGTTTCTGTAATAGCTCAGATTGGCCCAGTCTTGAGCGTAAGTCAGTTGGTTAAGGGCCATAAGTATGCTAAAGGCGAAAATTCTTTTGATCATAAGTCATTTCAAAAATAGACTACACTTTGCGTAATCCATTGTCCTTCGTTGATAATTTTGAAATTCAAGCTTCGGAGCAAGGCAGTTTCGCGTTTTCTTCGAAGAAAATTAAGAGATATGTCGGCTTTTGAAATTGTAGGTGGAAACGCCTTGAAGGGAACAGTTATTCCGCAAGGAGCGAAGAATGAGGCTTTACAGATAATATCAGCTGTTCTGCTCACGGCAGAGCCCGTTATTATTCGGAATATTCCGGAAATTATTGATGTGTTGAAGTTGATTGATTTGCTTCAAGACATTGGAGTGAAGGTGGAAAAGTTGGCGAAAGGCGAATTTAAATTCATTGCCGACGACGTAAATCTGGAGTATTTAACAACAGAGGATTACAAAAAGAAAGCTGCTGCGTTGCGCGGATCTATCATGCTGGTAGGACCTATGCTTGGAAGATTCGGGCAGGGGTATATTCCAAAGCCAGGCGGAGATAAAATTGGAAGACGTCGATTAGACACACACTTTACAGGCTTTCAAAATTTGGGGGCAACGTTCAATTACGATGCGGTGAATCACTTTTACAGTGTGACATCAAACCGATTGAAGGGCGCATACATGCTGCTCGATGAAGCTTCAGTAACTGGAACTGCGAACATTGTTATGGCTGCGGCATTGGCCGAAGGAACCACTTCAATTTACAACGCTGCATGTGAGCCTTATTTGCAGCAGCTGTGCAAGATGATCAATCGCATGGGCGGAAAAATCTCGGGCATTGGTTCAAACTTGCTCATCATTGAAGGGGTTGAAAAATTGGGAGGAACAGAGCACAGATGTCTTCCAGATATGATTGAAATAGGATCTTTCATTGGGATGGCTGCCATGACGAAGGGCGATATCATTATTAAAGACGTTTCATACAACGATTTGGGAATTATACCAGAGATGTTCCGTCGCATGGGAATTCAAGTTGATTTGGTGAACGGCGATGATCTTCACATTCCAGCGCAAGATTCTTATGAGATTGATACGTTCATCGATGGTTCAATCATGACCATCAGCGATGCGCCTTGGCCGGGGTTCACACCTGACTTGATTTCTATTGCGCTAGTAACAGCAACACAAGCGAGAGGCTCGGTGCTTATTCATCAGAAGATGTTCGAGAGCCGATTGTTCTTCGTGGACAAGCTGATTGACATGGGTGCTCAGATTATTTTGTGCGATCCACACAGAGCAACCGTCATTGGTTTAGATCGTAAGTCTTCATTGAAAGGCGTAACCATGTCTTCTCCGGATATTCGTGCGGGGGTTTCCTTGTTAATAGCGGCATTGAGTGCGAAAGGAAAATCAACGATTCAGAACATTGAGCAGATCGATCGCGG
>JBEIFO010000069.1:0-8400 GCA_040382375.1 Crocinitomicaceae bacterium | reverse complement strand
TTTCAAACACTACTTCATCGAGTGTTTTGAAAAGGTTGCGAGTCGTTTTCATAACAGTTGTTTTATTTTTAAAACGAGGTGTTGGTCGGCAATGGTCTGTTGAAGGGCTATCTTTGACATTCATTTCCATCTATAAATTTCCTTTCTATGAAAGTCAAATTGTTGCTTATTTGCCTTCTTATTTTTGCTGAAACCCAAGCTCAGCAAGAGAAATTTCTTGTTTCAAATGGAAAGAAATTACCATTGAAAGAATATGTTGTGAATGGAGAATACGAAGCTAGACTTCCTTTCATCTTGTTTTTACACGGTGCCGGAGAGCGTGGAAGCGACAATCTTGCGCAAACCAAAGTGGGTTTGCCTGTGCTTATGCAAACCTTAAAGACCGCGGGTTTGGAACATTATGTTTTGTGGGCACCGCAATGTCCGAGCGATCAAAGATGGACTGATGTCGATTGGAAAGCCATAGAGCACACCATGAAGAAGAATCCCACTTGGCCCATGCAAGTGTTAATGAGTGGAATTGATTCGTTGGTAGCGAACTCCTCATTGATTGATACCACGCGCATGTATGTTGTTGGATTAAGCATGGGCGGATACGGGACTTGGGAATACATTGCGCGACAGCCGTATCGCTTTGCTTCAGCAATGCCGGTTTGCGGGGGTGGAGATATTGCACAAGCGAAGAACAATACGCAAACCGGCGTGTGGGCCTTTCATGGAAAGGCCGATAATGTTGTCCCCTATGAGAATTCAGTTCGCATGGTGAACGCAACAAAAAAGGTGAACACGAATGTTCACCTCATTTCTTATCCAGATGTCAAACACGACAGTTGGAACAAAGCTTTCGCGGAAAAGAAAATCGTTCGCGATTTCATTTCAACACGAAAAAAATAACTTTTACTATCCGAGTTGCTCTTTAATCGCTGCGATCTTATTCATCGCGTCTGATTGTTTTTTGCGCTCGCCTTCCAAAACGGCAGCCGGGGCGTTGTTTACGAATCGTTCATTCGAAAGCTTCGCCTCAACTGACTTTAAGAATCCTTCGAGGTAAGTCAACTCTTCTCTCATCTTCGCTTGTTCGGCTTCAACGTCTACAGATGCAGTATATGGAATGAAATATTCAACCCCATTCACCATGAAGCTAAACGACGGATTCAGCTTTTCTGTCACTTCATTCAATTCTGAGATGTTACATAAATGGGTGAACGCTGCATCAAACGAAGAATTTCTGTTTGCTGTTTTCATGAATGAAACAACCAAGGCTTCTTTGTTCGGAAGGTTTTGCTTTTTGCGAACGTTACGAACCTCCGTTACCAACTGCTCAAACTCTTCAAATTCTTTTTGAATGTTCGCGTCGAAGGTTTTTGCTGCAGGCCAATTCGAAATACAAATCATTTCCGATTCGCTCTTCCAAGAGTCCATGTGTTGCCACATTTCTTCCGTTAGGAAAGGCATAAACGGATGTAACACTTTCAATAAATTTTGGAAAATATCAAGCGTGTCGTTGTAAGTTTTCGAATCAATTCCTTTTCCGTAAGATGGCTTCGCCATTTCCAAGTACCAAGCACAGAAGTCGTCCCAAATTAATTTGTACGTCTGCATCAACACTTCGCTAATGCGGAACTTTTCGTATCCGTCTTCCATTTCAACAAGCACTTGCTCGAAGCGATTGTTCATCCACTTCACGGCAATGGCAGAAGATTCCGGTTGCTCCAAAGAAGTATCTAACTTCTCTTCCCAACTCTTCACCAAACGGAAAGCGTTCCAAATTTTATTAGCGAAATTTCTTCCTTGCTCACACAAGGACTCGTCGAATGGAAGATCATTTCCTGCTGGAGAAGAAAGCAGCATTCCAACACGAACACCGTCTGCTCCGAACTGTTGCATCAACTCAATTGGATCGGGTGAATTGCCTAAAGACTTGCTCATCTTTCTTCCTTGCTTGTCGCGAACGATACCGGTGTAGTAAACGTTTTTGAAAGGGAAGTTTCCAACGTATTCATATCCTGCAACAATCATTCTAGCAACCCAGAAGAACATAATTTCTGGCGCAGTTACTAAATCGGCAGTAGGGTAGTAGTAGTCTAATTCTTCTTTCGAATAGAAACCGTCGAACACACTTATTGGCCACAACCACGAGCTGAACCAAGTGTCCAACACATCGTCGTCTTGCTTCAAATCTGCAGCACTCCACGCAGCCCCTTTGGCTTGAAACTGTGCAACAGCATCCTCGATATTTTTCGCAACTTCAAAACTTCCATCAGGTGCGTAGAACGCAGGAATGCGATGTCCCCACCACAATTGACGAGAGATACACCAGTCTTTGATGTTCTCCATCCAGTTGCGATACGAGTTCTTGAATTTCGGAGGGAAGAAGCGAATGGTGTCGTTCATGACGTTTTCCAAAGCAGGCTTGCTCAGGTCTTTCATGTCTACGAACCACTGCAACGAAAGGCGTGGTTCAATTACCACATCTGTTCGCTCTGAATATCCTACTTTATTCAAGTGCTCTTCAGTCTTCGCTAATAAACCTGCAGCATCTAAATCTTTTGCAATTTGATCACGAACTGCGAAGCGCTCTTGTCCTACATACATGCCCCCTGCTTCGGAAATTGTTCCGTCGGCATTCATCATGTTTATCACTTCCAATTGGTATTTTTCACCCAACATAAAGTCGTTTTGATCGTGCGCAGGAGTTACTTTCAAGCAACCTGTTCCGAATTCAATTTCAACATATTCATCGGCAATGACAGGAACAGCGCGGTTCACCAACGGAACAATAACGCGCTTTCCGTGAAGGTGTGTGTAACGCTCGTCTTTCGGATTCACGCAAACAGCAGTGTCGCCTAGAATGGTTTCCGGACGGGTAGTTGCTACGGTTAGAAATTCATTTGTTCCTTCAATTTGATATTTCAAGAAATACAATTTCGATTGTATTTCCTTGTGTATTACTTCTTCGTCTGATAAGGCGGTTAGTGCAGCTGGATCCCAGTTGATCATTCGCTCGCCGCGATAGATTTTCCCTTTTTTGTGAAGGTCAATGAAGCAGTCGATTACGCTCTCATAATATTTCGGATCCATGGTGAAACGCGTGCGATCCCAGTCACAACTCGCACCCAACTTCTTCAATTGATCTAAAATAATTCCGCCGTGCTTGTGTGTCCATTCCCATGCGTGCTCCATGAACGCATCGCGAGAAAGATCTGATTTCTTAATTCCTTCTTTGCGCAGTTTCTGAACAACTTTCGCTTCAGTGGCAATAGAGGCGTGGTCGGTACCCGGCACCCAACATGCGTTGAATCCGCGCATGCGCGCACGACGAATAAGCAAATCTTGAATGGTGTTATTCAACATGTGTCCCATGTGCAAAACCCCTGTGACGTTTGGCGGAGGAATAACAATGGTGTACGCGGGCTTGTCGTTAGGAAGAGATTTGAAAACCTTCTTCTCTAGCCACATTGCGTAAATGCGGTCTTCCGTCTCGGTTGGAGAGTATTTGCTTGGAATTTCCATGTGTGTTGAATGAAGGTGCAAATCTACACAATCAACGACAGGAATTTCTTTTTTACGGGGTCTTTCTCGGCGGTGAATTCTAGTTTTTGAGCCAAACAAAGGGCTTTGTCTACAATATCGGTGGAGTTGTCTTGATAATCCATCTTCACAGGCATAACGCGAGCAAGCCAGAAATCGATGTCTGCAGAATGCTTCAGATTGAACGCGGGTAAGATATAGACTCCTAAATTTTTTAGTGCGGCCGCGTTGCATTCTTGTTCGAAATGTTTCTTAATGGGAATGGCGCAGATCTTCTTGCCCAGATAGAGCGCTTCGCTCGTTAATCCGAAACCAGCCGCGCTAATGATGGCAGAGCAAGTGGCCAAACTCTTTTGAAATTCTTCTCGCGAAAGCGGATGAAAAGCAACGCGTTTAGAAAATTGCATTTTTTGTTTTACGAATGGAGTGAAAATGCGCCATTCGTATTGTTGGTTGCGCAGCGAGTTTGCAACTAATGCAATATAGTTGGGGTCGTGTGCTGGTAAGTAAACAAGGATAAATCCTTGCTCTTCGGTTTTCATGTTTTTTATTTCTCTGGAAATAATGGGCGTTTCAATTTGAGAATTGTACGCTTCGTAATGAATGCCAATGCTGTCAGTTACAGGCACCATATTTTCAGTAAAAAACCGAGCGAATTTCCGGTCTTCATGTGGCATCGGAACATTTGGATGCATCATGGAAAATTGGTTCCCAATGCCTACGCACTCTTTGTTTTTCATGAGTGATGACCACGCCGTTATTGGTTCGAAATCGCTGATGACCACGTCGTATTTTTCAATGTTGAGTTGTCTAATTTCATCAATGAGAGGACGCAGATGATTCTGGGCAAATGTTCGAGAAAAGCTTAGTTTTCCTTTTTCATTCATACCAAGGGTAAGACCTTTGAATCGATATTTAACATCGAAGGGAAGAGGCAAGAGATTTTTTTCACCGCTGATTAAAACATCGACCGTTCCATGTTTCTGAAATTCCGGCAATAGCTCTATGGCCCTAGAGAGATGGCCGTTTCCAGTTCCTTGTACGCCGTATAGGATTTTCATGACTGCTGAAGTTCTAAGCTGAAGGCGGCGAATAATTCTTTGTAAGAAGCTTCTACTTCAAAATCTAATTGCTCTTCTTCAAGGGATAGATTTATCTTGTCGTGTTCAAAATGAATGAGCGACCATTCTTTGTTGTGGTATTCAAGAGAAGTTAAATTCTCGATCCAGTCGCCACTGTTCAAATAGATAATGGACTTATCGTTTCTATTGACTTGACGAATGGTAGGTTGGTGAATGTGCCCGCAAATGACATAATCAAAATCCTTATCTAGCGCTAGGTTTATAGCGATATCTTCAAAATTCGCGATGTATTTTACAGCGGCCTTAACACTCTCTTTTATCTTTTTGGAAAGCGATATTTTTCCTCGTCCGAATTGCTCACTGATCTTGTTCACCCAACGATTAACAAGAATGAGAATATCATAACCTTTTCCTCCCAATTTGGCAGCCCACTTGGAATATTTCATACTTACATCGAAAACATCGCCATGGAAGATCCAGGTCTTTTTGCCGTCGAGGTTAAGAACCAGTTTATTATCGATTGTTAAATTTCCGAAGTTTAATCCAGCGAACTTTCTAAGCATTTCGTCGTGATTTCCTGTGATGTAATAAACAACAGCACCGTGCGAGAGCATGCGAAGTATTTCCTTTAAAACCGCCATGTGGGATGCTGGGAAGTAGTTCTTCGAGAATTGCCACATGTCAATGATATCGCCGTTTAACACGAGTGTTTTGGGTCTTACCGATTTGAGATAGCGTACTAATTCATTGGCATGACAACCGTAGGTTCCGAGATGAATATCGGACAATACAAGCAGTTCTACCTCGCGGCGGTTTTCGTATTTCATAGCTGTAAAATTTTGAGGTTGAAAGGGCGACCGAACGATTGTTCGGGTGGAAAGAAGAAATGTCGATGTTGACGAATGCTTACCAAACCCTTTTGTTTGGAACACAAAGAACGAGTACTAAATAAGCCCGAAGAATAACGGGCTTTAAAGGTTCAATTAATTCAGAGGTATAAAACAACCTCTTTAATTAACTAAGTATATCCAAATCGAAAACTGAATATTAAGACTTAGTAACAGATTCGATTACTTGTCTAATAATATCAAGGGATACAGGGTTGTCGATAGAGCATTTTCCTATTTCGGAAATTAAACTAATGTTAATTCCTTGGGTTGTGTTCTTTTTGTCATTTAAGATAAATTCTAATATCCGCTGAACTTCTTGCTCTGAAAATTGTGGCACTTGGCCGAATAGGTGCAATATTTTTTTTTCTATAATCTCGGTGATTTCGTCATTTAATACGCCCAATTTATTTGCGATACGATTTTCTAAAATAATCCCCCAACCCACCGCGTTACCATGCGTTATGGGATCAGATTTCGAGAGAAAAAAAGATTCTATGGCGTGTCCAATGGTGTGTCCGTAATTCAATTTTTTTCGAACCGAACGTTCGTTAGGGTCCGCCTTGGTTATCTCGGATTTAATTTCATTCGAACGCTTAACGAAGACAGCTATGTGCGAAGCCTCATTTGAATCTACGTGTGCTAGGGCTTCCCAATATTCAGCATCGGCAATAAGCGCGTGCTTAAGCATTTCTGCGAAGCCCGATTTCAATTCTTTTTCAGGAAGCGTGTTGAGGAATCCAGTGAAAACAAGAACGCTTTTCGGCCAGCTAAAAAGACCAACGGCATTCTTTACTCCCATTAAATCTATTCCACACTTTCCGCCCATAGCAGCATCTACTTGAGCCATAACGGTGGTTGGAATGTTAATGAAGTCTATTCCTCTTTTGTATGTTGAAGCTACGAAGCCACCTAAGTCGGATATTACTCCGCCTCCCACATTAAGCAGAAGCGATTGTCTATCGGCATTGTGATGAAGTAATTCTTCATACAACTGAGCAACGATCTCGAGAGATTTACTTTCTTCCCCTTCTGGAATTTCAATAATGGGAACTTCGTTCAACGCGGGGATTGTTTCCAAAAGAAAACGAACACAATGCTCGTTTGTATTGTTATCGCACAAAATGAATGTCGCAGAGTGAGATGCCACTTCTTCTGTGAGAATCCGTTGTATTTCGTCGAAAGAATGAATGGTTTTAACGTTCATGGGTGTGTGAAATTATGAATTATTCTTCAGAGCTGTTCTTTAACTGCACCTTTCACTGCAATCTGCAAGCAGAATGTTACTTTTTGATAATAATCAGTTTTCCATTGGAATAGGCTAAGGCAACTTAAAGAGACTATACCCGTCTTTCAAGTACCTAACTAAAAAGATCATGAACTTAACTATCGCTTTGCAAGAGGTTTGGGCTAAGCAGCCGCACCTTATTCTAATCGGAGGATTTATAATCCTTGTCGGATTTGTTTCTAAAATGAGACTATTCGCGAAGGCCAATCAACCCATCGAAGCGGCCTTTGTTCCAGGTTGGGACTTGATGATAATCATGAAAATGATTGGACGACCTGCGAAGCACGCGTGGTATTTCGCTATTCCTGTCTTGAATGTTTTCTTTGGATTCAAAGTGCTGGTTCAATTGGCACAATCGTTCGGAAAGCGTTCAAATACTGACGCGCTTTTGGTTTGCTTGTTCAACGTTTTTTATATGTTGAATTTAGCTCTTGCCTACGACGAAGAATATGTCGGTCCTGTTTATAAGGATACCATTGAACCGGCTGTTCCTGTTGTGAAAGGAGTTGCTTAATGAATAAAAGAGTCGAGTGATATTTTCACTTCTTGTGGAAGTGTAACTTTCAACAGTGGCTCTTGCTCCATTGCACGCTCAATAGCGAATACCGCCTCTTTATTTCGTGCCCAACTTCTGCGTGCGATTCCATTGTTAACGTCCCAATGCAACATGCTGCGTAGCTTCTTATTGCACGCTTCACTGCCGTCGAGTAACATTCCGAATCCACCGTTAATCACTTCTCCCCATCCAACGCCACCACCGTTGTGCAAGCTTACCCAAGTAGCTCCGCGGAAGGCATCGCCAACAAAATTCTGCACTGCCATATCTGCCGTGAATCGAGAACCGTCATATATGTTACTGGTTTCGCGGTAAGGCGAATCGGTTCCACTTACATCGTGGTGATCTCTACCCAAAACTACAGGGCCAATCTTTCCTTCACCAATAGCTTTGTTGAATGCCGCAGCGATTTCCATGCGTCCTTGCGCATCTGCGTATAAAATTCTTGCTTGAGATCCGACAACCAATTTGTTACTCTTCGCTTCGCGTATCCATTGAATGTTATCTGCCAACTGTTGTTGAATTTCAGACGGTGCTGTTTCTTTCAACTTCAACATAACCTCCAATGCAATGGCATCGGTAGCATCGAGGTCTTCTGACTTTCCACTTGCACACACCCATCTGAATGGTCCGAATCCGTAGTCGAAACAAAGGGGACCTAAAATATCTTGAACGTAAGACGGGTATTTGAATTCGCGCTCCAACGTTGGAACGTCGGCCATCACGTTTGCTCCTGCACGCGAAGCTTCTAATAAAAATGCATTTCCATAATCGAAGAAATACATGCCGTTTTCGCTGTGCTTTTGAACAGCAGCAGCATGACGAATCAGAGACTCCTCAACTTTGTCTTTGAAGAGGGAGGGGTTCTCTGCCATGAGCGCATTGCTCTCTTCATAAGATAATCCAACCGGATAATATCCTCCCGCCCAAGGGTTGTGCAACGAAGTCTGGTCACTTCCTAAGTCAATATGAATGCCTCGTTCCGCGAACACTTCCCACACTTCAACAATATTTCCAATAAACGCAAAACTGTGTGCTTTTCCTATTTTAAGTTCT
>JBEIFO010000068.1:0-8441 GCA_040382375.1 Crocinitomicaceae bacterium | reverse complement strand
CATCATGCAGATAAAATTTTCGTGCTGCAACAAGGTCAGCTAGCAGAAAGCGGAACTCACGAGGAATTACTCGCTCACAAAGGACTTTATTTCGAGCTTGTTGAGCTTCAAAAAATACAAGAGAACTAATCAGCCTTCAAGGTGTTTAAAGGTTATGAATGTACTAGTCACAGGAGGAACCGGATTTATTGGAAAGCAGATTATTCAAGCGCTGTTGGAAAAAGGCCATGCTGTCACAAACCTAACCACACAGCGCAAACAGGAAGGCCGTGTTTCAGAAATGTTTCAGCATGTCTATTGGAATCCGACAACTAAAGAGCTGAACAAATCGCTTCTACCTAACATACAAGGAGTCGTTCATTTAGCCGGATACAGCGTGGCTAATAAGTGGAGCACAGCAAACAAAGCACTCATGGTTTCTAGCAGAATTTCTTCAACCGAATTTCTTTGTGAAATCTTGAATGAAATGGAAACGCCTCCGCATGTTTTAGTTGGAGCAAGTGCATCTGGATATTACAAAAACTCCAATGAATTTCAAGATGAAACAGCTTCTGTTGGAAGTGGTTTCTTAGCCGACTTAACAGCGCAATGGGAAAACGCGAGCGGTTCCCTTCACCCTTCCATAAAAAAAATTCATTTACGCATTGGGGTTGTACTGAGCGCAAACGATGGAGCACTCAAAAAACTCACTCCTATTTTCAAAGCAGGAATCGGATCTGCGGTTGGCAATGGAAATCAATACATGAGCTGGGTGCATGAAAAAGATTTGGTTGCTATGTTTATTCATTGCCTTGAGAACACTGTGGAGTCAGGTGTTTACAATGCCACATCTGATATCCCTGTTACCAATTACGAATTTTCTAAAACCTTAGCATCGGTATTAAGAAAACCTTTTTTCCTTCCAAAAGTACCCGCCTTCGTATTGAAAATACTGTTCGGAGAAATGTCACAACTTGTTCTTGTGAGCCAGAGACTTTCCAATTTGAAAATAAAGTCAACAGCATTCGAATTCCGTTTTAAAACTATTCAAGACGCTCTATCCAATGTCTATGGAAAAAACTAAAATAAACATTCATTGGTTTCGAAGAGATCTTCGCATGAATGATAATCACGCCCTATTCACGGCTCTCTCTGGAGACTTTCCAGTCCTTCCTATTTTCATTTTCGACCCAAACATATTAACGCATCTTCCCAAGAAAGATGCGCGCGTTCAGTTTATTCATTCAACACTTGCATCCATTCATGAACAATTGATTTCTGTTGGAAGTGCTCTGCGTGTGTTTCATTGCACCCCCGAAGAAGCGCTTGAACAATTAACGAATGAATTCGAAGTGCAGAATTTATTCGCCAATCGCGATTACGAACCCAATGCACGCAAGAGAGACAAGGGCATCTATGATTCATTGAAGGAAAAGGGAATACCATTTATTGGGAAGAAAGATCACGTCATCTTCGAAGCCAGTGAAGTAACCAAAGACGATGGACTTCCATATACTGTGTATACTCCTTACAGCAAGAAATGGAAAGCACGATTGGCATCGCATCCTATAAATTGTTATCCATCGGAAGATCTTCAATCGAATTTCCTTCAAACCAGAACAACTGATTTTCCTTCACAAGGTGCGATGCAAGGTCCTTCGGAAGGTGTTTCACAAGGTGCGATGCAAGAACTGGAACAAATCGGTTTTGAAAAAACAGCGATCAAATTCCCTTCTATTCAATTGAATGCGCATGCCATTCAGAACTATCATCTTCATCGCGATTTCCCGGCTATTGAAGGAACAACTCGTATGAGTTTGCATTTAAGATTCGGGACAGTGAGCACGCGAGCGTTAGTTCTCTATGGCTTAACATCCAATGAAAAATGGTTGAATGAATTAATATGGAGAGAGTTCTATCAAATGATCATCTATCACTTTCCAGATACTGTTGACAAGGCATTCAAACCCGCGTATGACTTTATTGAATGGAATAACAACGAAAATGAATTTCAATTGTGGTGTGAAGGGAAAACTGGTTATCCGCTTGTAGATGCGGGGATGCGCGAATTGAATGAAACTGGATTTATGCACAACAGAGTTCGAATGGTTGTAGCCAGTTTCTTAACGAAGCACTTGCTCATCGATTGGCGCTGGGGAGAAAGATACTTTGCTGAAAAATTATTGGATTTCGATTTAGCTAGCAACGTTGGCGGATGGCAATGGGCGGCAGGAAGCGGCTGTGACGCGGCACCCTACTTCAGAATTTTCAATCCTACTTCACAGATGGAAAAGTTCGACAAACAAAATGAATACATAAAAAAATGGGTGCCTGAATTCAATACGGCTAAATATTCTGAGCCTATTGTTGAACATACTTTCGCCCGCAACAGGTGTCTAGAAAAGTATAAGGAAGCCCTTCTGAAAAAGTAAAGTCTTTACCTTTACTTCATGGAATTGTTTAAAGGACTTAAAGTTGTAGACTGTTCTTCGGTTTTAGCCGGACCACAGGTGGGCACATTCTTCTCAGAACTCGGAGCGCATGTGTTGAAATTCGAAAACGCCAAAACAAATGGCGATGTCACTCGCACCTGGCACACGCCCGCCGAGTTGAAAGAAAAAATTAGTTCTTATTATTCTTCCATTAATTACAAAAAAGAAATTCATTATGTTGATTTATCGAATGAGGTAGATATCGCCCGTATTCACACTGAATTGGAAACTGCGGATATCATACTTACAAATTTTAAAAGCGGTGATTCAAAAAAATTCCAATTAGATGCTGAATTACTTTCCAGAAAATTCCCTCAATTGATTCAGGGAATTATTCGAGGATTTGAATTTGAGAAAGATCGATTGGCATATGATGTGGTTCTTCAAGCTGAAACAGGATTTATGTTTATGAATGGATCAGAAGACGGACCTCCCACGAAGATGCCAGTAGCGCTCATAGATGTGCTAGCGGCCCATCAGTTGAAGGAAGGAATTCTTTGTGCACTGATTCAAAAAGCCAAAACCGGAAAAGGATCTTGCGTTGAAGTCTCTCTAGAAAAAGCTGCACTTGCAGCTTTAGTCAATCAGGCGAGTTATTTTCTCATGACCGGAAACATTCCGAAACGCATGGGATCTCTTCATCCCAATATTGCACCCTATGGAGAACTAGTAAGGACCCAAGATGAAAAGTGGATTGTGCTTGCCGTTGGGAGCGATGATCAATTCCGAAAATTATGTGGGCTCTTGAGCAATGAAGAAGTGAGTCTTGACATTCGATTTACTTCCAACACAGCGCGTGTGAAAAATAGAATCGCCTTACAAGAAATTCTTCAAAATGAATTTAAAAAAATACTCTGCTCAACTTTTGAACTTCAGGCTCAACTCAATGGTATTCCTTATGGGAGAGTAAGAAATATGAAAGAAGTATTTGAACGAGAGGCGGCTTCAACAAGCATATTAAAAGAAGTAATTGAAGGGCATGAGACTCAGCGAACGGCTAGTGTGGCTTTCAGTATACGTATGAACGATTAAAAAAAGATGTCGCTTAATTCTTCGAGTGACTGACCTTCTTTATCTTTTTGGGAAAGAATTTTTTCTCCTTCTGGCCATGGAATATTCGCTGAGGCATCGAACGCATTGAGGCAAATTTCCGAATCTTTATCGTAGTAATTCGTGCACTTGTATTGAACAATTGTTTGGTCTTCCAACGTGTAAAATCCATGCGCAAATCCTTCAGGAATGAACAACGATTTGCCATCACCTGCCTTCAATTCAACTTGAAAACTTTTACCGAATGTTGGTTCGGTTCTGCGTAAATCTACGACCACATCTAAAACACTTCCTGTTACCACGCGCAACAATTTGGCCTGAGACTTCTTAGGTCTTTGAGCATGCAGGCCGCGTAATACACCCTTCGATGAAAGACTTTCATTGTCTTGAACGAATGTAATATTAAAGCCTGTTTCAATTCTGAATTGCGCTTCTTTAAATGTCTCTTGAAATCGTCCGCGCTCGTCGCCGAAGACTGGAAAGTGTATAATCAGTAAATCGCGAAAATCCGTTTTATCTATGCGCATAACTTAATTCGTAACAACGAGGAACAATATTAATGTGGAAGACACTAAACTCACAAGCGGAGCTATATCCTTAACAAACTCATTCGTGATTTGAGGCACCGGTTCAACATAAATGATATCGCCTGCCTGAACAATCATTTTTGCGCTTTCCACTCCCTCTATGGTTGAAAGATTCAATCGATACACTTCGTTAGTACCATTTTTTCCTCGAATTAATTTAACCTTTGAAGCATTTCCTCTCTCTCTAATACCTCCTGCAAGCGCTATTGCTTCTAGAACAGATATGTTCTGATTTGCCAATGGCACAACGGTACCAACACTTCCTTCACCCGTAAATACCATTACCCTTCTATTCAGTACACGCACCAAACAAAAAGGATCGTTATAATTGATAAACTTCGACTCTAGAAATTTCTGTGCATCGGGTATCGACAAACCCGCAAGTTTTGTTTTACCTAGAACGGGTAAATCTACTTCTCCATCTTTATCAAGAATATAGAACAAATCAAAACCACCATAGTTTGGCTGACGTTCAATACCACTTGTAGTATATTCCAAAATCATAGCACCATCTCCTGTGAAAAGACTTATTGTTATGTAATCAAATGGAGCCAGTTTGTACTCCTTGTTTGTTGAATCGAGATCTGGCTTTTTGAACTCATACTCTGTATCTGTTTGAAACATTATGTTCTTGTTGATACTGCAACTACTTAAAACAGTTGCAACAAAAGAAAGTATAAATAAAGTTCGCTTGTTAATCATAGTAACAAAGAAACGAATGTCTTTCATTATCTCAATGGCATTTATCTTATTTTTGATGAGAATACACATATATGGGGAAAATTTACATTTCAGAAATTACAAGAGAAGACCTTCCATATATACATTGGGTTGAAAATTTAGAGGAGTATTGGCATATTAATGAGCACCCGGGACCCTATACCCTCGAAGAAATAACTGATTGTTTTTTCCCTGCAAGAATTTACCCTCTTCACAAACAACAGCGATGGGTTATTTGGGAAATGGAAAAAAAAGTGGCCATTGGAATCTTAGACGCATTCGATTTCAATGAAAACGAAAAATCTATCGGAATAGGAATACTCATTCCAAATAGAAGTCTTCACAACAAAGGATTCGGCCATGAGTCTATAAGTCTTTTAATTAAAAAACTTACATTTGACAAACACATTGCAAAAGTTTTTGCGCTTATAGATAAAGACAATGCATCCAGTATTTCTCTTTTTGAAAAATCAGGATTTGAATTTCGCGGGGAACAAATGTGCCTTAACAGAATTGTAAACAGATATGAAAAATTACTTTAACAGAAACAAAAAAACAGTCATTTCCATTCTTGTAGGAACGGTGTTTGTCGGATTTTTTATTTTTATGTTTGTCCTCACTTCATCGCCTTTAAATTCTGGAGGAAAAAAATTCACGATATTCATTTCTACAAATAACAACGGAGCCGAAATTGAAAAGATAATTTTAGATTCACTCTACCAGGATTCTGAATCCCCTAAAATTTTGTACTACAAGTGGAAAATAACATCTTTCTTTAAATCTCCAGAAAAATTCCCTCCAGGTAGATACACCTTGAACGGAGATTTATCTGCTCGTTCTATATTCAATAAAATTTTAAGCGGAAACGAAGATCCTATTACTCTGCGAATCGACAATATTAAATCAATATTTAATCTCGCTCAGAGATTTGGAAAAAACTTCGAGCAAGACAGTTCGAAGTTTATGAACTACGTAAATGAAAACCTAGATTTACTTGCTCCAAACACAACGGATTTACCCAATGAGATAAGACAGCAACGCGTTTTAGAGAGACTAATAGGCGATACTTACGAAATGTATTGGTCCAATTCACCCGCGATGTTTTTCTCACGGATGAATAAGATATATACAGACTTTTGGAATAATGAAAAAAATATACTTGCTTCTCAAATAGGGCTCTCCGAGCATGATGTATATGTTTTGGCATCCATTGTCCGCGGTGAAACATCAAACAAAGATGAAGCTCCCGAAGTAGCGGGACTCTATCTAAACAGAATAAAACAAGGAATGCTCCTGCAATCAGACCCCACTGTTTTATTTGCTATCAACACCAAAGAAAAAAGACAACGTGTTCTTAATGAAGATTTGAAATTTGACTCTCCATACAACACCTATGTCTACAAAGGGTTACCCCCGGCTACAATACATATTGTAGAAAAAAGGTATTTAGATGCTGCGCTAAACCCTGTGAAACACGAATACATTTTCATGTGTGCTCAGCCAAGAAAAACGGGCAAACACAACTTCGCTAAAACGTATAGCGAACATTTAATGAACGCAAGACTGTATAGATCCTACTTAGACTCGATTGACATTCAGCGATGAAAGAAAAAATTATTTTTATTGTCCTATTATTTTTTGGTGTACATGCATCCGCTTTTGAAAAAGACACACTCGCATTAAACCTTTCGCAACAGAAAAAACACAACACTATTTTCTCTTCACTGGCTATTGGCGCTGGTGCAACTTCGTTCATCGGATTGAATACTTTGTGGTACAAAGACTTTCCGCAAAGTAATTTTCACTTCTTTAACGACTCGAAAGAATGGATGCAGATGGACAAATGTGGACATGCCTTCACATCTTATCAAATCGGAAGAAACTTCTACAACACCCTTCAATCAAGCCCTTCAAATCGCAATAGAAATATTTTTCTCGGCGGTGCTTCCGGATTAATTTATCTTACTGGTATTGAAATTTTAGATGGAAAATCTGCGCAATGGGGATTTTCAAAAAGCGATATGATTGCGAATACTTTCGGATATTTTTTATTCGCTTCACAAGAATATTTTCTTCAACAACAATTCATCTCGTTGAAATTTTCTTATCAAAAAAGTGAGTTTGCAAACATGCGTCCGGAAACATTTGGTCGTAATTTTCAACAACGTCTTTTGAAAGACTACAACGGACAAACGTATTGGCTCTCTGCACCACTATCTCTGAACCGCTCGAATACCAAGCGATTCACTAGGTGGTTATGCATTTCATTTGGTTACAGTATTGATGAAAATTTATACGCAGATAATAACATTAATAGTGTTAATAATTTTCACGCGACACGTGAATTCTTTTTTTCTTTTGATGCAGATTTGAATAGAATTGAATGGCGAAGAAAATGGATGAAGAAAATTGCAAGTGTAATCAACTTCATAAAAATTCCAAGCCCAACAATCGGGATAAGAAGTGACGGAAAAGTGAAATTGTATCCTGTGTATTTTTAAGTTCACTTATAACGATAAGTGAACGATTTGAAAAGAAAATAATCAACCGTTTATTTTATGAAAACCAAAACCAAAGCTAGCGCGCCAAAGGCCGCTAAAAAAGCTGCCGCTCCTAAGAAGGCTGTAGCTAAAAAAGCTGCTGCTCCTAAGAAAGCTGCTGCTAAAAAAGCTGCTGCTCCTAAGAAGGCTGTTGCTAAAAAAGCTGCTGCTCCTAAGAAAGCTGCTGCTAAAAAGGCTGCTCCTAAGAAAGCTGCGAAGAAGAAATAATTTTCTACTTCAAACTATTAAAAAAGCCGTTTCTTGCGAGACGGCTTTTTTATTGCTATAAATTCTCAATGAGATTAGTTCACATGCATAAGTATAGGCAGGTGATCACTGTAACCTCCCTTGTATGAATCACCCACATAAGCTCTAGCTGGGGATTTCACACCATCCTTTGATGTGTAGTATAAAAAATCATACGACACGACTTCGAAAGAATTCGCAGAGATACACTTGTTATCGAACATTCCGTAACTCACTACAAACTGATCTAAAGGACTCCACTCTCCTTTATAAAAATGAGTTCCCTTTTTCAACACTTCGAAATCTGACATCATGTTGAACAAGACCGAATGCTCATTCGATACACCCGCTTGTAAAACATCGTGAACACTTTTGTTCGAAGGAAAGTCATTGAAGTCTCCCATGCAAATAATGTTCGCCTTTGCATTTACTGAAAGAATCTGATCGACTTCTTTTCTTAAAACACTCGCAGCTTTAATGCGATGCATTTCCGACTCATCCTGGCCGCCTCTGCGCGAAGGCCAGTGATTCACGAACAAATAATAATCTTCACTTCCCACTTTAACAGAGACTTTAAGAATGTCTCTTGTGTTTGGATCTGACACACTTTCTAAAACAACAGGTATAGGTCTGCTTCCAACAATTGTCACTCGCTTTGAATCGTAAATCATTGCAACATCAATCCCTCGCTCATCTGGACCTTCATACCAAACAACTTGATATCCTTTTCCTTTTAAAAATGACGTGTTAACCAAATCATTCAAGACTGTACCGTTTTCAACTTCAATCAAACCTACAATAGCCGGAAAGTTTGTTCCCTTGAATAT
>JBEIFO010000067.1:0-8482 GCA_040382375.1 Crocinitomicaceae bacterium | reverse complement strand
TCCGGATTAATGCGATGCGCAATCATTTCAGCGCCACGCAATCCAATTTCTTCTTGAACAGAATTGGTGAAGTACACACCGAATGGAAGTTTGACTTTGTTCTCTTTCAACATACGTGCTACTTCGGCAATCATGAATCCACCAATGCGGTTGTCTAACGCGCGACCTAAGTAGTAGCGGTCATTCAATACCATGAACTCATCTTCGAAAGTGGCTACGCATCCCACGTGAATGCCCAGTCCTTCCACTTCGTCTTTTGTTCTAGCGCCCACATCCAAGAAAATATTTTTCATGGAAGGAGCTTCCTCTTTCTCTTGACGCACGTGAATGGCTGGCCATCCGAATACGCCTTTCACCAATCCTTTTGGGGTTTGAATATTCACACGCATGGAAGGTGCAATCATGTGATCGCTTCCGCCGTTGCGACGCAGGTATATAAATCCATCTGGAGTGATGTAATGCACGAACCACGCGATTTCATCGGCATGTGCTTCCACAACAACTTTGTATGGCGCATCTGGGTTAATGACTCCGACAACGGTTCCGTAGGTGTCTACGATGTGCGTGTCTATGTATGGACGAATGTAGTCTAACCACATTTGCTGTCCGGGCGTTTCGAATCCGGTTGGAGCAATGTTGTTAATGTACTTCTCCAAGAACTCGTGACTTTTCGCATTCAAGATGCTCTTCGGTTTTTTTGTAGCCGGTGCTTTTGTTTTCTTTGCCATTGCAATAATTTGTATTTCAAAAATAGACTTGTAATAACGCGTGGTGAATGTATCAAGAAAATAGTTTAAACAAAACAGCGGTGAACAAATCGCGCACGCGTGAACTGTTGCAAACGGCAGACGGCTCGTTCACGTTGTTTATTCCGGAAGTGGAAGAGACGTATCACAGCACGCACGGCGCGGTTCAAGAATCGATGCACGTGTTTATTGAAAACGGATTGTTTGTGTGTGATGGGAAATCGTTGCGCATCTTGGAAGTTGGATTGGGAACGGGATTGAACGCGTCGTTAACGCTTCAGCATGCAACAAAAAAAATCGACTATTGCGCATTAGAACCTTATCCGTTATCGAAGGAAATCTTAGAAGAACTTTCAATCAATAAATCGGATCAGTTGGAAATGAAATTTCATTTGTCAGCGCCGAACGAGTGGATCTCGATTCACGAACAATTTTCTTTTGCAAGAATGGAAGTGGGGTTGGAAGAATTTCAGTCGGAAGAAAAATTTGATGTCATTTATTACGATGCCTTCGGACCTCGCGTAGAGCCTGGCTTGTGGACGTTGGAGCGCATGCAACAATGTTTCAATTTGTTGAATGAAGGAGGCGTATTCGTTACTTATTGCGCGAAAGGCGAAGTACGTCGCAATCTTCAAGCGGCGGGGTTTGTTGTGGAACGGTTGGCGGGGCCGCCGGGCAAGCGCGAAATGCTTAGAGGGGTGAAACCCCTCTAGAATGTCTTTCAGATGAATGCCTACGACGAATGCTTCGCGAATGTATTTGACGAAATTCTCATTCTCATTCTGTTTGTCATTCTTTTTTGCACCTATTACCGGCTATTCGTTCCAAGCTTTTCGCTTCGCTCAAAGGCTTTCCACTTCTATCCGGGGTATAGAAGAATTGTTTTGAATAATTAGTTTCTCAGCTTTCCTTTTAATTATCTTTAGTTAACCGCAACAGACTTTCGCATCTACTCCGGTAGTGAGTTGTTATGCTCAGGTCCGCAGCGAATGACATCTTTGAATAGACAGTTTTTATGAGGTTTGAGAGATCTCCCTAGGCTGAATTCGAGATTCAAATGTTTATTACTAAATTTGATTAATTCAATATATCACTATGACAACGACAGCAATAAAGAAACAAGTTGATAATTATCTGCCACTTCTATCAGCCAGACAGCAGTCTCTAGTGTTAGAAATGATTAAAAGTTTTTTGGATGTTGACAGCGACACCAAACGGATAACTCGTAAACAATACAACAAGGAATTAGATGAGGCAGTAGCACGTGTTGAGAATGGAAATTTTGTTTCTCATAAAGACGCTGTTAAGGAATTATCTAAATGGTAAAAGCCTCCTCATTTAAGCTGGTTTGGGACAGCAAAGCCCTCGATCACCTCAAGAACATTCTTGAATACTTAGAAAAACAAAGTGCTCAAGCACCGAAAATTGTAAAAAAAGCAATTCTTGAAAGACTAGCGCTCGTTCAAAAAAATCCTCTTGCATCGGAAGTCGACAAACTAAAAGACCCAATGGATGGAGACTTCCGTTCATTTGTAGTTTTTAGTTACAGAGTTACTTATCAAATCAAAATAGACAAGAAAGAAATCAGGGTTTTAAGAGTCCGACATACAAGTAGAGAACCTTTAGGTTATTAATTGGGGCTATCGTGACAAGTAATCGGGTCGATATATCTTTCGACCCTAAGTAAGAAAAGGTAAGAGAGGTTAAGAGAATGAAAGAATTGTTTTGAACAATTAATTTCTGCTCTTTCTTTTTAATTATCTTTAGCTAACGGCAGCAAACCTTCTCCTATCGCGCTATAATGTCATGTATTGGGTAGGTTTGTAGCGTATATAAACCAGTTATGGGCAAGTTTAAAAACCAAGACGGTCTGCGAAAGCCAAAGGGCTGACCACCCACAGTGACAGAAATAAAAAATAAAAAAGTGGAGACCAGATACCACTTGAAAAAAACGGGGCGTCTTCCGAAAAGCCTTATGAGTAGGTAAAATGAAAAAACTCAGACAACTATGAAAACACTTACGTTCACCATTGCAACACTTGGACTGCTGACAATTATTTCTTGCGGACATTCAGGCGGTTCTTCATCTGACAATTCTTCGGGCAGTTCATATCAAGAAAAAGTAATGTCAGTTGAAGAAATAGAGCGTTCACAACCGACAAATTTTTTGACGGCAGACGGAACATACAACGAAAACTTGTGGGGCAACAAGCTTAAAGTTCACGGGACAATTAAAAACTCCGCGACAGTTGCGTCATACAAAGATGCAGTAGTGCGAGTAACTTATTACAGCAAGACAAATACAGAATTGGGAAGTAAGGAATACACTATTTACGAAGTTTTCTCACCGCACTCAACAAAAAATTTTGAATTGAAAATTGACAACTACCAAGAGGTTAACTCAATCGGTTGGGATGTTATTAGTGCGGTTGCTAACTGATAGACAGAAACTTTTTCGGAAACAATCATAACTAAATTCAAACACATGGACACAAATGAAAATGTAATTTACACAAATCACTTTGGGACAGTGACCGACAAAAGAGTAATTCTAAATTACAAGTGGGGGACAGAGGACATTCCAATCGGACAAATAAGTTCAGTTGGGATTGAGCATAAACGAAATTATTTCTTCGCAATCGGCAGTTTAGTTGCGACAATTTTGATTTTAATTTTTATGTTCGGTAATCTTGACAATATTCGTGGAGCAGAAACTCTTATAATAGTTTCACTTGTACTCATTTTTATTTTATCTGGCCTCGCTAACTGGGTTGGACATCACCATATTTTAATTAGCACTGGCGGACAAAACCGCAAACCGCTAAAAGTAGAAATGGCAAAAACGAAAGACGGCAGACAGTTCGTTGACGCAGTTAAAAAAGTAATTTTCAAATAGAAAATTTCTCTCGTGGATAGCATCGTAAGGCATGGACTACAAAAAACAACTGGCACTAACAGCGGGTTTAAGCAATTAGCGGTTCAATTGTTAAATAAAGTTCAGTTTTTTCAATCAAACTTTTGTGCAGGTTGACAGTTTTGTGCTCATAAATCGCCACCTTCGCAAAGCCACAAACCGTTAGATGCCGCTTACCTCTTCCCCACCTCCAAAGCAAACACCAAAGGCATTTTATTTCCGAAATGCTTGACGCGGAATTTTCCAGGTTCGAATTCTTCGGCGTGCTTGAAACAGGCATACGGAGAATAATCGAATTCTTGAAATTGAGTCAGCTGAAGGCCTTGACCAAGAAGCGATGTAAGGACTTCGCTTGTGGAATGATTCCAAAAGGCACACGTGATTTCAATGTCGGAAGTAGGTTCGGCGTAAGTGCCAGTGCTGGTTTCGATATCTGGACCGGCATTGAAGTAATTGTATCCCAGCGTTTGAAAGTCATTGTCGAACATCCACATGACCGGATGAAATTCAACGAAAATAAATTTGCCCGAAGGCTTCAAGAAATGAGAAACAACGTCCGCCCAACGATTTAAATCGGGCAGCCAACCAATGGTGCCGTAACTGGTGAATACGATGTCGAATTTTTTGTCGAGATGATCCTTCAAATCATACACATTGCAACAAACAAACTCGGCATTCAAATTCATTTGTGTATTCAGCTCTTTCGCTTTTTCAATGGCCGTGTCTGAAAGATCTACTCCCGTTACTTCAGCGCCCATGCGCGCCAACGAGAGCGAGTCTTGCCCGAAGTGACACTGCAAATGCAAAATAGATTTACCGCGAATGTCGCCGAGCAAATTCAATTCAATTTCATTCAACGAAGTTTTTCCATTCAGGAATTCTTCCAAAAAATAAAAATCAGATTTCATGTGAACAGCAACACGCTTGTTCCATGAGGTTCTATTCATTTCAAACAATTCGCTCTGTTCCATTATCCAATGCGTTTAACAACACTTGCACTTATTTTTTCATAGAACTGATGCGGATGTTGCGTGCGCCAATTCACTTCGTTCAAATTTCCACCCGAAACAAAATATTGATCAATGTATGCCTTCGAAAAATCTTCCAACACGTGATCTCTAAAATTCACTAAGGCAATCCAACCGTCGTCATCGTTCACATCTTCAAACCACTCTTCGTAATAACAATCGTCACTCGTATGGAAGTTCAGAACATTTTCACCAATGAAAATAAATTTCGTTATTCCTGAATGAATCAAATGATCGGCGAATTCGCGTTTCAGAAACATGATATCGTTGTACAACAAATCGTTCCATTCACCAATCAATTCAACAATCGCATAACCCTCGCCGTAGTGGGCGAAAAGCAATTTCACAAATAGCGTCTGACTGCCAATGTTGTCCCACTGCGGATGAATATAAAAATCGTAAATCTTGTTGCTGAATTCGAATTCAGAATACTCCTGATTGTAAAACGGAGAAAGCTCATCTTCCTCAGCGCAATACAATCCTCTCCAATTATAATAAGGCTCTAACGTGTGCATGTTATTTTTTCAACGAATCAACGGCTAATCTAACGCTTCCTTCTTTCAACAAAAGTGCTTTCGCGTCTTCTGCATTCAACCCTGTTTCTTCCATCACCATGCGCGTTCCGCGATCAACCAATTTGTAGTTGGAAAGTTGCATGTCAACCATCTTGTTTCCTTTCACATGCCCAAGTTGAATGAAGGTGCACGTGGTAAGCATGTTCAATACGAGCTTCTGTGCGGTTCCACTTTTCAAACGCGTACTTCCTGTAACAAACTCAGGTCCCACAACCACTTCAACTGGGAATTTCGAAACAGCTGCAACAGCAGATCCCGCGTTGCAAACCACGCATCCGGTTGAAATGCCTTCTTCGTTGCATTTATTCAACGCACCAATAACGTAAGGCGTTCTTCCCGACGCAGCAATTCCAACCACCACATCATTTTTATTTATGTTGAAATTCTGAAGGTCTTTCCAGCCTTGTTCTGCATCGTCTTCAGCGAATTCCACCGCTTTGCGAATGGCGCTGTCGCCTCCTGCAATAATTCCGATCACTCTACCGAAGTCTACTCCGAAAGTGGGCGGACATTCAGAAGCGTCAACAACTCCAAGTCTTCCGCTGGTGCCGGCACCCATGTAAAAAAGTCTTCCGCCTTGTTTCATTTTCGAAACAATTTCAGCAATCAAATTTTCAATTTGTGGAAGCGCAAGGGCCACTGCTTCAGGGACAGAGCGGTCCTCTTCATTCATTCCGAACAATAATTCGGAAATGCTTTTGTTTTCTAGGTTATTGTGGTTGCTCGAAGATTCCGTTGTTGACATGGTAAATGTTTTTCACAACGAAGGTAAGAAAGGTGTTCACAACCCGTTTCATTTAGAATTAAATCTTAGTGAGTGATTGTTTATTTTCGAAAGAGTAAAATGCAAATTTATATGAAGAAAATTCTTGGATTAATGTTGGTGCTTTTCACTGCGGTGACGGCCTTCACACAAACAGACTCTACTATTACTGGCGATGTAGATGTGGCTGCAAATGCAACGAAAATGCTAAGTGCGGAGCACGAATATGTAACAGGAAATATGCGTGGGGCACTCACCATTTTTCGTGAAGTGTTAGCGAATGATCCAAGGAACTACAAGGCCCAATTGGGTGAAGCGGAATGTTACTACAATTTGAAAAAATATCCGGATGCATTCAAATCATTAGATAAAGCAACGAAAATTAAAGCCGGTGAAGAGAGGAAAGAGTTGATCTTGTTTTATGCCAAGTGTTATCACAGAACTGGAGAATTGGACAAGGCCATTGAAAAATACAACGCCTATTTGAAATTGGAAAAACCCAAATCTTATGAAGCGGAAGAGGCAACTAAGTACATTCGTGAATGCGAGTTCGCAAAACGTAAAATGGAAAAGCCCGCAGATGTTACCATGACTAATTTAGGAGGTGCCATTAATTCACGCTTGGAAGAATACGCTCCGAGTATTACGGCAGATGGAAAGATGATTGTTTTCACGTCACGTCGCGACAACACTACTTCTCCGCCAGAGCGCATGGGAAAGAACATTGACGAGAAAGGAGATTATAAGTTTTATGAAGATATCTATTTCAGTGTTATTGATTCTGTAACCGGTGAATGGAGCGATTGCGAGCAGTTACCAGGTTATGTGAATACAAATTATCACGATGCGGTGTTGAGCATTGTTCCTGATGGATCCATGATCTATGTATATAAGAATGATGGTGATAATGCTGGAGATATTTTCTTCTCGAAAAAAGGAGAAACGAAGTGGCGCGAAGCCGAGCGTTTACCCAAGTCAATCAACACCTCTTATTTTGAAGGAAGTGTTTCGCAGACTGCAGACGGTTCAAGATTGTATTTCATTAGCGAACGTCAGACAGGATTGGGTCGCGGTGATATTTACTATTCTGAAAAGTTAGGTTCTGGTTGGGGAAAACCAACGAATATGGGTCCTGTAATTAATACGCCTTATGATGAGAAATTTGTGTTCATTCATCCGAATGGAAAAACATTGTTCTTCGCATCCGAAGGACATCTAGGCATGGGCAGTTACGACATCTTTAAAACGGAACTCGTAAACGGCGTATGGTCGGAGCCCGTGAATTTGGGGTATCCGATTAATACGGTAAACGAAGAGTCTACTTTTTCGCTTACTGCTGACAATAAAAACATGTATATCGCTGCAGAGTACAAAGATTCTTATGGCGATAGAGATATTTATAAAGTGGATATTTCACGTTACGCATTAATGAGCGAGGGTTATGAAAAAAGCGTTTACGCTCAATTAATTGCTATTGTCGTGGATGCTAACGGAAAGCCATCTAAGGGTGTTAAGATTAAAGTGGAAGATTTGGATTCCGGTGAAATTCAAAATGGAGAAACGGATAAAACTGGTTATTGCCGCGTGAATGTTCAAGGAGGAAAAAGCTACAAGGTAACAGCAGAGAAAGATGAGAAGAAATTTTCGGAAGAAGTGAAGATTGAAATGAAGAACAGCGGTGAGACCATTCGTAAATGGGAGATTAAACTTTAATTCCCTATTTGTTTGAACTGTGAAGTGAAGGATTTTAAATCCTTCCACCAAGAATAATCTTTTGCGTAGATGGCGTTCATTTGTTGGACGCCATCTTCATTTAGAACAACTGCGTTTTTATTCGGAGTCAAAATTCCAGATTTTATTTTTGGAAGTTGACTTGCAAATTCAGCACTTACTTTTCCGTATCCCACCCACGATCTTTTTCCAACAAAAACCTTTAACGCATTGCTGAAAGCCGATGCTGGTTTTGAAGTGAAAAGAACAGAAGGAAAAAGAAGTAGCGTGAAGAAAGAACTAATGAAATCGAATGCGCGTTTTTGGCGTTTGTTCAGTGTGTTCGAAATGGAGTTCACTGTAACGAAGAAGCCTTCTGTAGCGCTTTGTATATGCTGACTTCCAATGATGAATAAGCTTTCGGGCGGGGCAATTTTAAATTCAAGTTGAAGGGAAGAAAGCGTACCCATTTCCGAAATAATTTCACTGCTGCTTAAGTCTTTCGCACAGAAAATAATTTCCTGAATTTTGTGAATGCGAACATATTCGAAAAGCGAAAGACTGCGCGATTTTTCTGAATTCATTTGCTCGAAAGAAGCAATGGGATAGTCTATCTGATGTAAAAAAGTTTGAACGCGTGTACCTTCTTCTTCCGAACCAATGAGCAAAATTCTCTTTTTCGGATTGCCTTGCCAATTCCATTTTCCAGAAATGATTTTGCTGAACACCGCGTGTATAAGGGGAAG